>JAFGXX010000132.1 GCA_016936435.1 Bacteroidales bacterium | reverse complement strand
GGTATCGAGAGCAGGGCTTTGTCGATTATGGCCGGAATATCTTTCTCAAAGAAGGCTTCTGCATATAGTGCTGCCACGAAGATGCCTCCGTATAATCCGTCGCCGTAATTCATTATCCTTCCGATCCTGCCGGCAATTTCTGAAACCGTTACCGGCATAGCAGGGCACATGAAACCTATATAGTCGGATTCGATCTGGAAGTCTATATCATCGGCGTGAATGTTATATTCGGGAGTACCCGAAAGAGGTGCAAAGATGCTGTCGTACCAGTTTTTCCTTGCCTGCATGTTCGCATGCCACAAGCGGTAGCCTGCCGTGGCAAACATCTCCTGGTATTTCTTCGAGGGAGCGTCGATACCGTACTTGTCCATCGCCATCAGAAAGGTCAGCTGGACATAGATATCGTCCTGCCCGAGGCTCTTTTTAACATCAGAAGGCACCCAATTTATTGAGTCTTCATAAGTTACTCCCTGGGCCCTGAATTCTGTAGGCCCCCCGTAGGTTACCCCGATCATCTTTCCTGCCCAGCCTCCGGCAATCTTGTCTTTCAGTATTTCAGGTTTGATTGATCTGAATGTGCCAGGTGAATTATTACATGAGATCAGGATCGCATTAAGTATGCAAAATAGAATAATGATTGATAGCTTTTTCATATTTAAAGATTAAATCACGGTGTTACACTGAGTTGCACGGAGTTTCACTGTTAATCCGGTTTTTGTGTGATTATGCGATCTCATTTCTATATGGTGCTGATGCCTGGGCTCCCATCCTGGTAACTGACAAAGCAGCAGCCCTGCATGCAAATTCAAGAGCATCTTTCATTTTCATCTTTTCAGAAAGGGCTACGGCAAGGGCGCCGTTGAATACATCTCCTGCTGCAGTAGTATCGACAGCCTTTACTTTTACACCGGGAACCATGCCTGTGAACATTTCCGTCTTTGCGTATACTCCTGCTTCTCCAAGGGTTATGATGACATTTTTTACGCCGCGATTCAATAAAATATCAGCAGCTTCCGGAGCTGTTTCAGGACCTGAGACCGCTATTCCTGATAGAATTTCGGCCTCGGTCTCATTGGGTGTTATCATCCAGAGGTTCTCAAGAAGCTTGTCAGGCAGTTTCTGAGCCGGAGCAGGGTTAAAGATCACTTTGAGGCCTTTTTCACCTGCCCTGCCGGCTGTATAAATTACTGTTTCGAGCGGGATTTCGAGCTGAAGGAGAAGGATATCATGTTTTCCTGAAGTGAAAACTTTATCGGGAATATCTGCAGGCAACAGATTACCGTTGGCGCCGGGAGCCACTACAATGCAATTTTCGCCTTCAGCATCGACGGTTATGAGAGCTACCCCGGAAGGAAGAGCGGGATCGTTGACGACATATTCAGTGTTGATGCCCTCCTTCATTAGAAGATCGAGTGTCTGGTTGCCGAAAAGATCGTTACCTCTTTTAGTGATAAAAGTTATCTTTCCTCCAAGTCTGGAGGCAGCAACTGCCTGGTTTGCTCCCTTGCCTCCCGGATTCATAAGAAATCTGCCCCCGAGTATGGTCTCGCCCGGAACAGGTATCCTGTCGGTTTTTATTACCATGTCCGTATTCGAACTGCCGATGATCAGTATACCTTTCATTTTTTCAGGAAATCTTCCCTGACAGGGCTGAAACAATCAATAAGTCTTACAAATCCGCTGATATTCTGTATGCAATGAGGAACATCGGGCGGCACGGTGAAGAGGTCTCCCTTATGGAGATGAAATTTTTCATCGTCAAGGAAGAAATACAGTTCACCTTCAGCTACATAACTTATCTGTTCATGAGGATGGCTGTGAGGCTTGTCGGGTTCTGAGGCGGGTCCGTTAGTGAAATCACAGACGACCATCATCAGTTTG
This sequence comes from Bacteroidales bacterium, assembly GCA_016936435.1. Lineage (GTDB taxonomy): Bacteria > Bacteroidota > Bacteroidia > Bacteroidales > VadinHA17 > LD21. The sequence goes on along the minus strand of JAFGXX010000132.1, from coordinate 2,704 downwards.
TCGAGATTTACTATCCTCCTCTCGAAGACGGGAGACATCTTTTCAGTAATGGTGTGGCTTTCAAAATATACAGGCATAGCAATTGGTTTTTTCAAAAATAAGAAAGTAATTGATATATTTGAAATGCTAAACCTTAAACCTCAAACTTTAAACCTTAAACCTCAAACTTTAAACTCTAATAAACCCCACAGATATGAAAAAGAACCTATTGTTGTTTAGTTTGATTTCACTGCTGCTTATCTCATGCGGTGAGCAACCAATTGACAAGGTTATAGACCGGTCGCTGAATGTCTCTATGGAGCAATATATGAAGATGTATGATGTAATGAAGGAAAATCCCGGACTTCTTCCCCGTACTCTGGATACTGCAGGTCAGCTGATAACTGCGAGGCCGAACTGGTGGACGAGCGGATTTTTCCCCGGTAGCCTCTGGTATCTGTATGAGTATTCGAAAGATGATAGATTCAAAGAGGCAGCAGCAGAGATGACTTCAAGGATTGAAAAGGAGAAGAACAACAAGGGAACACATGACCTGGGATTTATGCTTTACTGCAGTTTCGGGAACGGTTTCAGACTCACGGCTGAAAAAAGCTATGCCGATATAATGCTTACGGGCGCCGGATCTCTGGCTACACGCTACCGGCCGAAAATTGGCTGTATCCAATCGTGGAACAGCAGGAGGGGATGGCAATGTCCGGTTATTATCGACAATATGATGAACCTCGAGTTCCTGATGTGGGCCTTTAAGGAGTCAGGCGATTCAACTTTCTACAATATCTGTGTAAATCATTCAGATACAACAATAAAGAACCATTTCAGACCTGATTTCAGCTCATATCATGTTGTTTCATATGACACGGCAAGCGGAAAGGTGGAAATTAAGCAGACGCACCAGGGTTATTCTGATGAATCGGCCTGGGCGAGGGGTCAGGCCTGGGGCTTGTATGGCTATGTGGTAATGTACCGTGAGACCGGTTTTGAAAGATACCTTAACCAGGCTGTCAGCATTGCGGATTTCCTTATAAATCACCCGAATATGCCGGAAGATAAAATACCTTACTGGGATTTCAATGCTCCTGATATACCCGAGGCGTTACGTGATGCTTCGGCGGGTTCCATAATAGCTTCTGCCCTGATCGAGCTGAGCGGATATGTCTCTGCAGAGAAGGGTAGTGAGTACCTTAAGGTTGCAGAGACACAGATAAGGACGCTTTCTTCAGATGAATATCTTGCAAAAACCGGTGAGAACGGGAATTTCATTCTGAAGCACGGTGTCGGGCACCTGCCAGGAAACAGCGAAGTAGATGTTCCTCTTACCTACGGTGATTACTATTATATTGAGGCAATGTTGCGATACAGGGCACTTCCCGGCAAGTGACTCTGATCACCGGCTGAGATCTATCATTGCCTTCATCACTCCGTCGCGGTATCCTGCAACCAGTTCGAAAGCTTCAGGAGTTCTTTCGAAGGGGAAATGATGGGTTGCCATATTTGATACATCGATACGTCCTGAGTGCATAAGGTCAATTGCTTCCCGTGTGCAGTCAACCTGCCTGCGGATGAACTGGATCATGATCTCTCTCCTTCGTGTATTCTCTACATTGAGAGACCATCGTTCAAACTCGGGTATGCCTGCGACGATGATTTTGCCTCCCGGCTTCATAATATCCACGGCCTGGTCGATAGCTTCCTGCTGTCCGCAGCATTCAAAAACTATATCCAGGCCATGAGGCTCTTTCTGGCGGATCTGCTCTACTATATTGTCCTTTAGTGGGTTGCCTGTGTAAACAGCTTTTTCTTTTGAAGCTATAGCAAGTCGTTCATCTATCTTGTCGGTCACGTAAACAGAGCCTGCACCTTTTGCCCTTGCTGCAAGTAAAACACTCATCCCTATCGGACCAAAGCCCAGTATCCCGATTTTAAGATCTTTGATGTCTCCTGCTTTTTTCACTGAATAAACTCCTATAGCAAGTGGCTCCGAGATAGAACCGTGATCGGGACTGAGATTTCCCGGAAGCTTCAGGCAGTTCTCTTCGGGCATAACCATAAATTCTGACAGACAGCCTTCAGCCTGGTTCGGACAACCCAGGAACTTTATATTACGGCAGGTATGACTTCTGCCTGAGAGACACTGATCGCATTTGCCGCATGGCATGGCGGGCTCGATGGCAATGAGATCACCCGGTTTTACCCTGGTAACTGCCGGGCCTGTTTCAACAACCACTCCCGCACCTTCATGCCCGAGAGTAAGGGGGAAATTAACTTTCTGTGATCCTATGTTTCCCTGGGTATAATAATGAATATCCGATCCGCATACACCTACAGCCGACATCCTGATCTTTACATCATCAGCATGGATGATTTGTGGTTCAGGTACTTCCATCATCTCCATCTTCCTGATACCGGTTAGCATAATAGCTTTCATAAACTTGAAATTTGATTCAAAGATAATATCATTATGTAATTCCTTTGTGTTCCTTTGTGATGTACTTTGTGTTACTTTGTGGTAAAAATAACTAACCACAAAGGTCTCAAAGGATAACACAAAGATTTCACAAAGGGAAGAAAATTCAATGAGAAGGATATACGGGATAGGGGAAACGGTATACGACATTATTTTTAAGGAAGGTGCCCCACAGGCTGCAAAACCGGGAGGATCGGTATTAAATGCCATGGTCTCGCTCGGCCGTACCGGACTTCCTGT
>JAFGXX010000017.1 GCA_016936435.1 Bacteroidales bacterium | reverse complement strand
AGGCACTCCAGGCACTCTAAATACTTAATATCATGTACCTCAACTGTCACACATATTACAGTCTCCGCTACGGAACCATGTCAGTTGAACAACTGGTTCAGAAGGCCAAAGATAACGGCCTTGATACCTGTGTATTAACCGATATCAATAATTCTACCGCAGTGCCCGTATTTGCTGGTGAGTGCAGGAAAAACGGTATAAGTCCGTTAGCAGGTATCGAGTTCCGGAAAGGCAATGAATTTCTCTACACAGGAATAGCCAGGAACAACAGTGGAATGAGGGAGCTGAATGAATTTCTTTCACGCCTGAATTTCGAAAAAACGGAGATCCCCTTCCCTGCCCCGGGCTTCTCCGATGCTTATGTAATATACCGCCGGTCAAAACTCCCGTCGCGTAAACTGTATGATAATGAACGTATAGGAGTGAGTAACCAGGAGATAACCAGGCTGATCTCCACAAAAGCGGACGAAAGATCCCGAATGGTAGTATTCAATCCCGTAACATTCGCCGGGAAAGAAGATATTTTCATACACCGGAGCCTCAGAGCTGTCGATAACAATATTCTTCTGTCGCATCTCAGCCCTGAACAATGCGCCGCAGAGGATGAATATTTCATTTCACCTGAAAACGTCAGAAAGATCTTCGTAAGCTATCCCGGGATTTTAAATGAAACTATTAACCTGCTAAAGGACTGTAATTTATCAATAGACTTTGACAGTCACAAGAACAAAAAGATATTCTCGGCAAGCAGGTACGACGACAGGCTCCTGCTTGAAAAACTTGCATGGGACGGTATGAAATACCGTTACGGGGAACACAATGATGAAGCCCGCAGACGTATAAAACATGAGCTTGAGATAATCGACAGGCTCGGTTTCTCTTCATATTTTTTAATAACATGGGATATAATAAGATATTCAATGTCGAGAGGTTTTTACCACGTGGGAAGAGGAAGCGGAGCAAATTCCATCGTTGCTTACTGTCTGAAGATCACTAATGTTGACCCTATTGACCTGAACCTTTACTTTGAACGCTTCATAAATCCGGCCAGGAGTTCGCCTCCCGACTTCGACATCGACTATTCATGGAAGGAAAGAGATGAAGTTATCGACTATATCTTCAAAAGATATGGTTACAGTCATACTGCCCTCCTGGGAACCATAAACACCTTCAGGGGTAAATCAATTGTAAGGGAACTGGGCAAGGTACACGGAATGCCTAAAGAAGAAATCGACGCTCTCATTGACAATCCTTCTTCGCCGGCCGGACATAATGAAATAAGCGAAACCATATTCCGTACCGGGAGTCGGATAGCTGATTTCCCGAATATGAGAAGTATACATGCCGGAGGGATACTCATATCGGAAGAGCCTCTGACATGCTACACGGCCCTCGACATGCCTCCGAAAGGATTTCCTACAACCCAGTGGGATATGTACACTGCGGAAGAGATAGGATTTGAAAAACTCGATATACTGAGCCAGAGGGGTATCGGACACATAAGCGAGAGCGCTGAGATAATACTCCGGAACCGCTCCGTGGACGTCGATGTTCATGCAATACAGAAATTCAAGAACGATCAGAAGATCAAAAATTTACTCAGGAGCGGTGAAACAAAGGGCTGCTTCTATGTCGAAAGCCCGTCGATGCGCGGACTTCTTCAGAAACTGAAGTGCGACGACTACACCACGCTTGTCGCAGCAAGTTCTATAATAAGACCAGGCGTAGCCCGCTCAGGGATGATGAGGGAATATATATACAGATTTCATAATCCTGATAAATTCAAGTATTTACACCCGGTAATGAAAGAACAGCTTGAGGAGACCTTCGGAGTGATGGTTTACCAGGAGGATGTACTGAAGGTATGCCATCATTTTGCCGGACTCGACCTTTCTGATGCTGACACTCTCCGGCGGGCAATGAGTGGAAAATACCGTTCAGGGAAAGAGATGCAGAGGATAGTTGATAAGTTCTTCTCCAACTGCAGGGAAAAAGGTTACAGCGATGAGCTGACCAGAGAGGTATGGAGACAGATTGAATCATTTGCCGGTTATTCCTTTTCGAAGGCGCACTCAGCATCCTATGCGGTGGAAAGCTTCCAGAGTCTATATCTGAAAGCACATTACCCTCTCGAATTCATGGTTGCAGTGATAAATAATTTCGGCGGTTTCTACCGTACATGGGTATATGTCCACGAAGCAAAAAGATACGGAGCAACGATACGGCCACCCTGTGTCAATAAAAGCTGCTACAAAACAACAATCTACGGGACAGACATTTACATAGGCTTTATCCATATTGCCAACCTGGAAGACAAACTGGGAAAATCAATCGAAGAAAACCGTCATACGGAAGGCCCCTTCAGCGACCTGGGCGACTTTGTGACAAGGCTCAATCCCGGACTGGAACAAATGATAATGCTCATCAGGACAGGTGCCTTCAGGTTCACAGGGAAGAAAAAAAGCGAGCTGCTGTGGGAAGTACATATGCTCATGAACAAAAGCAGGACTGAACCGACAAAACGCCTCTTCGCCCCTTCTATCCGGGATTTCAAACTACCAGAATTCGAACACTGCTCACTCGATGATGCCTATGACGAAATTGAACTTCTCGGCTTCCCGGTATCGATGTCATGGTTCGACATGCTTCAGACTTCCTTCAGGGGCGAAATAATGGCAAAGGATCTCAATTCATACCAGGGCAGAGTGGTAAAGATGGTCGGACATCTTGTTACAATAAAATATATAAAGACCGTGAAGAAGGAATGGATGAACTTCGGATGTTTTACAGATAGCGATGGAAATTTTTTCGACACCACCCATTTCCCTCAATCACTTGTAAATTACCCCTTTAAGGGAGCCGGTACTTATCTCATCCTGGGCAGGGTTGTTGAAGAATTCGGGTATGCCTCCCTTGAGGTGGAGAAAATGGCAAAGCTTCCTGTAAAACCCGATAAAAGATATGGATAATTCTCTGCAGGCTGTTTGATGATCCAATTCATAATGAACAGAAACATAATAATGATGAAAGGATCCATCGAACTCACTTAGGACGATCAGCCGCTCATCCTTGAAGTTTTGAGAACTCCTTTGATAGATTGAATTTTTTTCATGATGCCATAGAGGATGTCGTTATTTGGTACCAGCAGGTTCAGGGTACCCTCGAACATGCCGTCGTTCATGCTGTAATTGAAATTCCTGATACTGACATTGTATGCAGCTACGATATCCGCGATCCTGTTAACTATCGATATATCTTCTACTCCCGTAATCTTAACTGAAGTGATAAATGAAGACTGCTGACCTGTTCTTGTCCACCGCACCGTAACTATCCTGTATGGATATCTTGACATCAGGTTAGGTGCGTTAGGACAGCTTGTCCGGTGTATTTTTATACCTTCTGAAATAGTAACAAATCCGAAAACCGAATCACCGAAAACCGGATTACAGCATCTGGCAAGCCTGTAATCCAGTCCTTCAACTTTATCCTCAATTATGAGATAGTCACCATACTGTTTATCATTGAGCATAGTCTCTTTTTGCTCCTTTTCAGTCGGTGGTGACTGAGCTACCGGAACAGTTGGCTGCTCACTTTTCTGCAGTACTTCCTTGATCTCGAGGAGGTCAGTCTTCCCTGTGGCAACAGAATAGTAAAGCTCCTGCGCGGTCCTGAAATCATAGTGGTTTAAAAGTTTCTGGATTGCAGTATCGCCATAGGGAATCTTCCAGTTTTTCAGCCGGCGCATAAGAACTTCCTTGCCATCTGCGGCTTCCCTGGCTTTCTCTTCATTCAGGGCCAGCTTGATTTTTGACCTGGCCTTCGACGTAATCACGAATGAAAGCCAGTCCTGTTTCGGTTTCTGGTTCCTGGAACGTATGATGTCAACGTGATCTCCATTCTGAAGAACATGTCTTATGGTAACGTTTTTTCCGTTCACCTTCCCTCCCACGCATGAAGCGCCGACAGCTGTGTGAATGTCGAAAGCAAAATCGAGAACTGTGGCTCCTGCCGGCAACTGCCGGAGATCACCCTTAGGAGTGAAAACAAACACTTCATCGGTATAAAGACCTGACCTCACCTGGTCGAGGAATGCGATATCCTCCTTTTCCGGTGACTCTAGTATCTCACGCATCTTTGTAAGCCAGGTATCCAGTCCGCCTTCTCCCCTGATTCCTTTGTATTTAAAATGGGCTGCCAGCCCTTTTTCTGCTATCTCATCCATTCTTGCCGACCGTATCTGTACCTCCACCCACTTCCCCCTGGGTCCGATCACCGTAGTATGCAATGACTCATATCCATTTGACTTTGGAACTGATATCCAGTCGCGAAGCCTGCTGGGATTGGGCTGATAGAGGTCTGTAACTACCGAATAGGCACGCCAGCAATCTGCTTTTTCAGTTTCATTGCCGGATTCCAGTATTATCCTCACTGCAAAAAGATCGTATACCTCATCAAACTCAAGACCCTGCTTTTTCATTTTAAGCATGATGGAATGTATTGATTTTGTGCGGCTTTTAATGGTAAATCTAAAGCCCTGCTTTTCAAGCTTCTCCTGGAGAGGCTGTGAAAATTCCCTTATCAGTCTGTTCCTCGAGGCAGTGGTTTGCTTGAGACGGCTTTCAATATGTTTGTACTGTTCCGGTTCGAGATATTTTATTGCCAGGTCTTCCATCTCGGATTTTATATTATAAAATCCCAGGCGGTGTGCAAGGGGGGCATACAGAAAATAGGTTTCAGAGGCGAGAGGTATTTTCTCCTTTTCAGGAGCATTGTCGAGGTTTCGCATGTATTCAAGCCTCTCAACCAGTTTGACAAGGATGACACGGACATCATCGGCAAGGCTCAGCAGAAGCTTTCTGAAGTTCTCGGCCTGGTATGAGGCCTGCATTGAATCAATACCGGAGATCCTTGAAAAACCCGACAGGATTTCGACAACTTTTTTCCCGAACTGACGCTCCAGCCCTTTCCTGTTTCCTTCAAGGTCATCGTTTAAATCATGAAGCAGCGATGTGAGGATGGAAGTTATACCCAGTCCCATTTCTCCGGCAACTATCCGGGCTACTGACAGCGCATGCAGAATAAGGGGTTCACCTGTGAGTATGGTTCTTTCACCATATGACTTTATGGCCAGATCAAGTGCCGATCTTATTTTTTTAAGGTCATCACCTGAAACAGTACCACGGGCTGTTGAAAGCAAAGCCCTGTAAGCCGACTGTATCTTCTTTGACAGCACACTATTATTTTCACCACCGGGCGGCCCTACCTGAAAGAAATGCCCAGTCCGGCAGAAAGAACATTATATTGAGACCTTGTGTAATCAACGTGAATAGTCATTACAGCCAGTTTTAGTCTGACTCCGATATTGGCCCTCAGACCTGAAAAATTTTCGATTTCAACATTGGGAAAATCCTCTCCTTTTTTCAGGCTCTCCTCAGATTCGTTGTACTCAACGTATGGCTCTCCCACCGTACCTCCGGCCACTATCGGCAGGGGATAATAACCTTTGAGTTCTGCTTTGGCAAGTGTGTTGCTGTAACCCAGACCGCCATAGAATGTCAGCACTCTCAGGTTTACAGAAGCAATAGCACTCACATTCCAGGCCTGTACTGTGGCAGAAAGTTGCTGATCGTTAAAATAGGTGTAAGGATCTATATCAGAATAATTCCAGTTGGCAGCCATGTCGGGCATCAGTTTGATCGGGACGTTTCCGTTAAGCCATGTATAGCCTCCGAACAGGGAAACGTCTAAGGGCAACAGTTCATTCCCGGGGATATATTGGGTTATGCTGTGCATTAGTCCTGCACCCCAGAGCATCACATCGCCCTCTTCAACTGGTATCCGTGGAAAGAACCGTGCTTTGAGTTCTGTCCCGAGGGGAAGTCCAATACCTACCTGCAATGTGGGAACCGGAATATATTTCCATGCTGTTCCCGGTGGAGTTTCGAAGGTAGCAAGTGTTATCCCCGATGCGGAATAAGTCATTAGCGGACCTGATGTTGCCGGACCGGCGATGGTAGATGCTGTTCCTGATCCGGTAAGTGAAGAAGAAAATCCAGCCGTTTCAACATCGAATGTTTCGGCCGAAGAGGGAACCATGCCCATGTTAATTCCCAGGGTTACATCAAATCCTGTCCACTTGTGAGGTTTGGCAGTATTGTACCAGCTTCCGTTCAGCCCCGCACCGAAAGCGTTTGCCCAGGGACCAAGGTAAGCCTCAATGAATTTCACGCCGTCGGCAGGGGCGCTTCTGAGAAAATCGACATCGTCGAACTGCGGAAACAGCGATACGGGAAACAAGAGGACAGCCGTTATAACCGAAATAAGCTTTTTGCTCAATAAATTTTTCATACTCTCGTGATTGTGTTATAAATCAAATTTACATAATAAAAACCGAAATACAGTAGTCTATTTTAAAGGAGAGTCTGGTTCAAGGGCCATTTCGTTATAATATGCCCTGTCGACCATCTCAGGCAGGATTCTTTGAAATAAAGCTGTCAGTCTGCCCACCCATGTCAGTATTTTGTTTCTTTTCTTTTTTCTTATGCCCTTAAGTATCCACTTTGCAACATGTTGAGGCGACTCAAGTTTATCTTCTTTCCGTGGTGATACGCCCTGTTCAGAACCATCTCCGGTAAGAGCATGTATCCTGATGTCTGTAGCAGTAAATCCGGGAGCGATGATCATGACATGAAGACCCTTTTTCAGGTTTTCGATCCGCAGTGTCTCCAGAAAACCATGCATGGCAAATTTGGATGCCGAATAACCTGTCCGCCCCGGTAAGCCGTGAAAACCAGCAACCGACGACACTCCAACCAGGGAGCCCTTGTTCGCGACAAGATAAGGCAGGGCATATTTTGTGCAATATACAGTGCCCCAGAAGTTTACATCCATAAGACGGTGGAGTACCTTCAGGTCTGTTTCAGCAAAAAGTGCTCTCATCGAGATACCTGCATTGTTGATCAGGATATGTACTGTTCCGTATTTTTCAACAGTCTTTTCAACAAGAACCCTGCAATCATCCTCGCAGCTGACATCTGTTACGACATAACTAGCTTCCTGACCTTTCTGCCTTAAATCTTCAACCAGTCCTGCAAGTTTTTCTTCAGATCTGGCTGCGCACATCACCTTGCTGCCGTTAGCCGCAAATTCACGGGCAGCAGCTTCTCCAATCCCCGATGATGCACCTGTAATTATTACTACCTTATTGCTGAAAAGACCCATAATAATTTAGCTTATCACATACATATTATGCGAAAATAGAACTATTTGCAATTTGTGAAAGAATAATCCGGCTTTTTAATCTTTTCATCTAAAAGAAATGGAAATTAATTTGAATATATTAAAAAATTAATACCTTTGCACTCGCAATTAAAATGAACTGATTCAGTAGCTCATCCCGATAAAATCGGGAGGTAGAGCATCCCGCCTGGCGGGAGGGTCCTGGGTTCTTTTAAAAGTTGAAAATGTATTTCGGTTAATCTGATATGATTCAGTAGCTCAGTTGGTAGAGCACATCCCTTTTAAGGATGGGGTCCTGGGTTCGAGACCCAGCTGGATCACAAAAAAACAAAAGGCCTTTTCATCTTTTTATGAAAAGACCTTTTTTTTT
>JAFGXX010000131.1 GCA_016936435.1 Bacteroidales bacterium | reverse complement strand
TCTGCGTTAAGCATCTCTGTAAGAGGTTTGCCTGCCAGTTTCATGTGATCGGGGAAGGCAGCGGGGTCATCCTTGAAAACAACCCTGTTTTCATTCCATCCGAATACACCTCTCAGCCAGTACTCAAAGCTCTGTGTCGGAGCCTTGCGGAACTCGATTTCAGCCTCAATACCATGTTTCTTGACTTTACCAAGGTTGATTTCCTTGAATGTTTGGCCAATAAGCATCGTAGTACTTTTGGGTGTAAGAAGCATCTTGTCACGGAATTCATCAAAGCCGTCGACCGTAAGGGTAATGAGGTTATTGAAGAGGCTCATTTCAATACCAAGGTCTCTTTTGTGAGCTCTTTCCCACTGTGCCAATGTGTTGGCCATCTGGTCCTCGTGAATGTAGTTGGCGTTATCCTTGAAATATGAGCTCTGGTACAGCCACCTGCTTCTTGCATAGTCGCTTCCCACATAACCATCAGAATACCTGATTTTCAGTCTGTTCATCCAGGGTACTGCATTTTTGAAGAAGGGTTCTTCAGAAATAAGGTAACCAACTGCAAGTGAAGGGAAGGTACCAAACCTGTTGCCGGGAGCGAACCTTTCAGATCCCGTGTAACCGATGTTGAATTCGAACAGGTATTTGCGGTTATAATCGTAAGTTACCCTTCCAACAAGACCTTCATTATAATAAGGGAATGATGTTCCCGAGTTTCTCTGCTGACGGTTGAAAAGTCCGAGAGCCGAAAGATTGTGCTTTCCGAAGGAACGGTTCCAGTTAAGTGAAAGTTCATAATACAGGTCGGCATAGTATCCTCCCTGAAGGCCGCTTGTATTAAGGTCGAAAGGCGCAATTTTGTAAACCTCGTTACCTTCTGCCGGGTTTTGTCTCAACCAGGGATTTTCTCCCACAACATCTGTCGGGTCATCACCAATCAAATCAAAACGCAGTTCATACTGGGGGAAGGTAATACCGCCTGTCTTTAGCCTGTTTGCATAATAACTGCTGAGCGATACCTTACCGCTGACTGACAGACCTTTTGTGATAAAATCAAGTTCCTGTTTCAGGATCAGGTCAGTGTAAAGTGTTGAACCAAGATCCTGATTCATGGTACCTGACATCAGTGAATAGAGCGGGTTTCCGGTATATTCACCCACAGGATAGCTGTGTCTTTCGCCTGAGGCATCGGGATAGTCGAGATCGGGGACCTCTTCCAGAACCCATGCCGGATAGATGGCAGGTGCTGAGATACCTCCTGTGGAATATAGGTTCCTCCATGAACCACCACCGTAACTTCTGAGGTTCAGAACACCACCCACGTTCATCGAAAGGATTGTTGTCTTGGTGAGGTTGAAGTCGAGGTTGATCCTGTAATTGAACTTATGGTTATAATACCTCTTGTCGTAAAAACCATCCTTTGTACCTTTGAAGAAGTCACCGGTATAGTTGTAACCAAATGAAAGGAAGTATTTTGCGAAGTCTGTACCCCCGGTTATGTTAAGGTTGGCATTTGCAACAGGAGCATAAGGTTCGGTACATTCATCGAACCAGTTGACATCCGGATATTCAAGAGCCTTGAGTGGTGTTGATGGGTTTTTCCATTGTGACAGCTTATATTCCGATTTCAGGTTTGTGAAGTCCTGTTTGTTCATCATTGCCACATTATACATCATCATGGTTGTATAAGAGTCAATGTGTTCAGGGTCCCTTGTAGCTGTCTGGAAACCGTAAGCGCCGGTGAAGTCCATTTTCGGGCGACCGAGAGAACCACGTTTTGTTGTTACCACAATAACGCCGTTTGCTCCCTTGGCTCCGAAAACTGCCGTTGCAGAAGCATCTTTAAGTACAGATATTGTTTCGATCTCGTTAGGGTCGATGGAGCCGAAATCACGTTCAACACCGTCGACGAGTACGAGAGGCGAACTTCCGTTCCAGCTCGACAGACCACGTACGTATAGTGTGGCATTGTCGGCTCCGGGTTCTGCATCCTGCTGGATGGTGAGCACACCGGAGAGTTTACCGGTAATAGCATTGGTGATGTTTGTTTCGCCTGCCTGCATCAGTTGCTGAGCGTCGACCTGTGTGATGGCACCAACGACGCTTTCCTTTTTCTGGACGCCGTATCCGACCACAACAACTTCCTGTATCTGGGTAACCTCAAGGGCCAGTGCAACGGTGACAGGGGTGCCGGGTGTTGCCAGGACCTCCTGTGCGGCATAGCCGATGAATGAAACTGCCAGTGTAACAGGCTGCCTGCTTGAGACAGGTATCGTAAAATTACCGTCAATATCGGTAAGGGCACCAATTGTGGTTCCCTTCACGAGCACGGTAACTCCGATTAGCGCTTCGCCTGTTGCAGCATCAGTAACCTTACCTGTGATCGTTATCTGCTGAGGGGCAGAGGGATCATCGGGACTGGCTGCAATTGCGCTGAAAGATGCCATTGAGCATATCAGAAACAAAATGCACAATTTTGTCGTAATCAGTGGCTTGAGCCACCAACTCCTGACAAAATTCAATCGCTTTTCATTATTTTTTTCCATGCATTTAATAAAATTAAACATTAATAATTAAGCCAGGTTAGTGGTAAAATCGTGTAGGTTAACGGAATTTCATTTATCCCGGTTTTCTTTGCTTTCTCTTTCTTTTCATAAGGTTAGGGTTGGTTAGTATTATTTAATAATTGCTATATGTTTTATTCGCGAATAAAAAACAGAAGCATATCTGATGATCGTAAAGAAAAAAGGTAGTGCAGAGTTAATTTTTTTCATCCAAATGTTAAAAAATTTAAAAAAAAATACGGCCCAACGATAAAATCTCCCTCTTCAGGGATTATCAGGGTAAAACATTAAATCTTATAAATGCCTGTTAAATACCAGGTTAGGAGTATTTTAGGTTAGGGTTGCATTTATTGTCACACAATGTTAAAAAAAAATAAAATACAATGCAACATATAAATGTAATTTTAACACCAGATTTTTTTCACTTTAGATGCATTCTATATTATAAAAAATGATCAGGGTGACGCAACCTTTTGAAAACGGGATCGATTTCAATCACAACTGGCAATCATGCAATCATGCAATCATGCAATCGTGCAATCGTGCAATCGTGCAAGAACAGACCTTAGGGGATACTTCACCTTATGCTCCAGGCCCTGAGCCAAACCTCCGCTGAAGCTTCGGTTTGCAAAGCCTGAGCCCTCCCCCCCTCCCCCCCTCACCCACTCTCCCACTCCCGACATCCCGCCCACTCCCTGCATTTTTCCATCTGACCCTTTGTACTTAAAATATCCTTTCCTATATTTATGACCGGAAACCTGAATACCTTTAATAATATGAAAAGAACTTACGCAATTGCCGCTTTTATTGTGGCCTGTACAATTACAGCCGCAGGACAGAAGACTCCCACAGGGAAGCCCGCTGACTTTCGTGTTAAAACATGTCTCCACTCCGTAAGCTATCTGGGTGTGTGGCGCGGTCAGGCAACACTGACCGTCGATGAATTCCTTGTTAAAGCCAAAGAGCTTGGCTACGACGGCGTAATGCTCGCGGCAAAAAAACCCCACGTCTCACTTATCGACTATGATGATGAGGCCCGCAAAAAACTAAGGAACAGGATCAAAGAACTCGGACTGGAACTGGTATGCCTGGCTGCCTACAACGATTTCACCGCGGGGGTCGACCGTGCAGGTATCCCCCATACCGAGATACAGGCTGTATATATAGGTGAGCTTGCCCGCCTTGCAAGAGACCTGGGTACAAACATGATAAGGATCTATACAGGCTATGAACGGCCCGACCTATCTTACGACAGACAATATGCTCTCGTGGTCGAAGGGCTCAGGATGGCAGGTAAGCGGGCAGCGGAGTATGGCGTTACGCTGGCAATACAGAACCACCACGACATCGCCCTGCATCACGATGCCATGAAATGGCTGCTCGATGAGGTCAACCTGCCCAATGTTAAGGCAGCATTCGACTGCTGGTCTCCTACCCTGGAAGGACTTACTTCTGAAGAGATAAGGCAGGCAATACTCACAATGAAACCGTATATTGTACATACCACCACAGCCGACTACAAAGAACTTCCCAGGTTCAGATATGAGATCAACCATACCAACTACACAAAACTGCAGTCGCAGATGAGAGCCGTACCCATTGGTGAAGGGTTTCTTGACTATAAAACATTCATAAACACTCTTAAAGAGATCGGTTACCAGGGTTATATCACCTATGAGATGTGCGAGGTACTGGATGGCGGCGGGTCAATTGAAAATCTCGACAAGGCAGCGAAGAAGTTCATTGAGTATGTGGAGCAGTTTAGGTGAAGGCGCCCGCCTGACTGACGCAGTCGGGCAGGGATTTCGGAAGGCGGATTTCGGAGGGCGGATTGCGGAAGGTGGATTGCGGATTGCGTGAGGTGTTACAATATTCACCACGGGGTTGCACGGAGTTGCACGGAGAAGACCACGGAGGAGAAGAAGAAAGAACATGAAGCTCCCCTGACAGATCGGGGCGGGCTGTGAAAACTCAACGAAACTCCGAAAAGACTCCGTGAAAACACAGTGAAACTCCGTGGGAAAAAAATAATCAAACCAAAATATATACTTATGAAAAGAACAATTATTGCGATTTTGCTTACAGTATTTCTCGGGCAGTCACTTCTTGCACAGGAAATGCTGACTAAAGACGAACGTATGGCATGGTGGCGCGAAGCCAGGTTCGGGATGTTCATACACTGGGGTGTTTATGCCATCCCCGCAGGGACTTGGAACGGAAGACAGATAGGTAATATTGGCGAGTGGATAATGAACAGGGCCAAAATACCCATGATGGATTACCAGAACATGGCAAAGGAATTCAATCCGGTAAAATACGATCCCGAAGCATGGGTAAAAATGGCAAAAGATGCCGGCATGAAATATATCGTGATAACTTCCAAACATCATGACGGCTTCGCCCTCTTCGACTCTGAGGCAAGCAAATTCAATGTCGTCGATCATACAGTCTACGGTAAAGATCTTCTCAAACCACTGGCCGAAGCATGTAAAAAACATGGAATAAAACTGGGATTCTACTACTCACAGGCACAGGACTGGAATAATCCCGGGGGCACCGCCATAAGAAGGCTGACAAAAGAAGGATGGCCAAATCCCGACTCAGTCATAATCGACGCCTATACAAAAGAGCATAAGGGTCACTGGGACTGGAGACAGGAGACGAAAACATTCGAGCAGTATATCGATGACGTTGCCGTCCCCCAGGTAAGGGAATTACTGACAAACTACGGAGATCTGGCTGTCCTGTGGTGGGATACACCTTCAGGGATGACCGATGAGGCTGCTGAAAAACTTCAGGCTCTCCTGGCACTGCAGCCTGCCATAATAACCAACGACAGACTCAAAAGGCCAAACTTCCCCGGCGATCACAAAACTCCCGAGCAGAGGATCCCGAACCTTGCCGACCTCGACGGCAGCGACTGGGAAACATGCATGACCATGAATGGCACATGGGGTTATAAAAGCTACGACAAGAACTACAAAACGCCGCGTACACTTATTCGTAACCTCGTGGATATTGCTTCCAAGGGAGGCAACTTCCTCCTCAACGTAGGACCTACGGCCGAAGGTGAGTTCCCTGCCGAAAGCATAGAGATTCTGGAAGCTATGGGCAAATGGATGAAAATAAACGGAGAGTCGGTTTACGGAACCAAAGCCAGTCCGTGGGGACTCTTCCCCTGGGGACGTTGCACCAGAAAGGAGACAAAGAACGGAACATCCCTGTACTTTTCTCTCTATGAATGGCCTGCAGACGGAAAGCTGGTCATCCCCGGCCTGAGCGCCAGGGTTGTCAGCGCCAGGCTTCTCGCCGATGGTTCAAAGATAAAAACCACAACGGCAAAGAACGGAACTATCACGATAACTCTTCCGCAAAATGATCCTGATCCTCTTCTCACAGTCATACGTGTTGATGTGCGCGGAAAGGTTGCCGATAAGATAGCACAGTGAACAATTTTAGCGGGATATGTAATATTTTTTAAGAAATTTATGCTTTTTTCTTTGATATATTAAAATTATATCTATTTTTGTCCGGCATTTTCAATATAAAATGAATTACTGTTTAATACATATTATCGCTCTCATTCTTATCCTTGTGCCCTGCACATGATCCGGGAGTGATATATATAAGATAGCTGTACCAGAGCTTCCCGGATCAAACCGGGAAGCTTTTTTTTTATAAAGACGACAGAATGAATATCAACCTGAGAAGCAGCAGGACTATCACCGGACGAAAGATGGCCGGAGCAAGGAGTCTGTGGCGTGCCAACGGTATGAAGGAAGAACATTTCGGGAAACCGGTATTTGCCATTGTAAATTCCTTCTCACAGTTCGTCCCCGGCCATGTTCACCTCCATGAAACGGGGCAGAT
Source organism: Bacteroidales bacterium (assembly GCA_016936435.1). Taxonomy (GTDB): domain Bacteria; phylum Bacteroidota; class Bacteroidia; order Bacteroidales; family VadinHA17; genus LD21. Next base: position 1,688 of record JAFGXX010000131.1, on the reverse strand, counting down.
GGTGAAGCAGGAGATCGAAAAGCATGGCTTCTTCGCTGCAGAGTTTAATACGATAGCCATCGACGACGGCATAGCCATGGGCCACACCGGCATGTTGTACTCGCTGCCCTCACGTGAACTTATAGCCGACAGCATAGAATATGTCGTTAATGCACATTGCGCCGATGCGATGATATGTATCAGCAACTGCGACAAGATAACCCCGGGAATGATGATGGCAGCCATGCGTCTGAACATCCCGGCCATCTTCGTATCGGGAGGCCCCATGGAAGCAGGGAGGCTCGGAAACCGGTCACTTGACCTTATTGATGCGATGATAGACGGAGCTGGCCAAGAGGTCAGCGACAGCGAACTTTTGGAAATAGAAAGAAGAGCCTGTCCCACCTGCGGTTCCTGTTCCGGCATGTTCACCGCCAACTCGATGAACTGCCTCAACGAGGCTCTCGGACTTGCCCTGCCGGGAAACGGAACCGTGGTGGCAACACATGCCAACAGGCTCCGGCTGGTGGAAAAAGCTGCCTCACTGATCGTCAGACTTGCCGAACGATATTATTTTGAAAACGACAACAGTGTCCTTCCACGGTCGATAGCCACCAGAAACGCTTTCCTCAATGCAATGTCACTCGACATCGCAATGGGAGGATCAACAAACACTGTACTCCATCTGCTGGCTATAGCCCGTGAGGCAGGAGTAGATTTTACAATGAAGGATATCGACGAACTGTCGCGGAAGATCCCGAATATTTGCAAAGTGGCCCCAAGCTCACACTATCATGTGGAAGATGTCAACAGGGCCGGTGGTATAATGGCAATACTGGCTGAACTCGACAGGGCAGGGCTCATTGACACGACTGTATCCCGGGCAGATTACCCTTCACTGGGAGCAGCCCTGCGTGAGTGGGATATATTAAGCGAAAGCGCCATCAGCGAGGCTCATGAAACTTATCTCAGCGCTCCTTCCGGCGTTTTCAGCCTGACCATGGGTTCGGGTAAAGCTTTATATGAAAGCCCTGATAATGACAGAGAAAACGGATGTATAAGGGATACAGACCATCCATATAGTGCTGAGGGAGGGTTGGCGGTATTGTTCGGGAACCTTGCAGCCGACGGATCAATTGTCAAAACAGCCGGTGTAGATGAGAAACTTTTTTCTTTTTCAGGACCCGCAGTTGTCTTTGAATCACAGGAAGAAGCTGTAGAAGGGATATTGTCAGGGAAAGTCAGGTCAGGCGACGCCGTTGTTATAAGATATGAAGGTCCGAAAGGAGGCCCCGGTATGCAGGAGATGCTTTATCCTACCTCCTACATCAAGTCGGTCGGACTGGGAAAGAAATGCGCACTTATCACCGACGGTCGTTTCTCAGGCGGCACATCAGGACTTTCAATTGGTCATGTATCTCCCGAGGCAGCGGCCGGTGGCCTGATAGCCCTTATCAGGGACGGAGATATTATTGATATCGACATACCGTCACGGAGAATAAATGCCAGGCTCAGCGTTGAAGAAATTGATCGGAGAAAAGCTAAGGAAGAGTTAAAAGGAGAAAATGCATATAAAGCTTCAGATAGAATGAGAGAAATACCGGCATCACTCCGGGCTTATGCTGCAACGGTGAGCTCGGCTGACAAGGGGGCGGTGAGGATGATATAGTTTATAGTTTATGGTTTATGGTTTATGGTTTATGGTTTAT
>JAFGXX010000130.1 GCA_016936435.1 Bacteroidales bacterium | reverse complement strand
CTTTCAGGTCGCGGGGAAGACCATCCTGGTCACCCAGCCTCAGTTCGTCGATGATTTTGATTCCGCTTATCCAGTTCCCGTGGAGTACGTTGCCGTTACCCTGTATGTCGTTCTGTCTCCCTGAAAAATTCCACATGAAATAGCGTAAATACATGAAGCCGGTCTGATACCTGAAAAAGAACCTGAGGTTTTCTCCGAAGGTCGGACATACCACTGTCTCCTTTCCGGAGCCGTAGGTAAGGGTATATTTCCGGCCCTTCACCTTTCCCCAGTACTCATATGATGTTTTATGATGATCCTCCGGACTGTACATGCGTGGAAAGATGGTGGTGAATTTTTCATTATATATATAATCGGGCCTGTAGTAAGGTTTGTATTTCCCGTTCACCTTGTTGTAGCCTGCCACCTCATTTCTGACATCCTCAGCAGGAGCACTGTAGTACGGACCATGAAATTTGGGCGAACTGCCATACTGTTGCATATTTATGTAATACGTAAGGGCAAAAATGTCGGAAGGGTTATTCTGGTTCATCGGAGGCCTTGCCGAAGATCTTATCACTATCATAGCATAGGATGAATAGCCGATCATAATGACGGTAAGGCCTGTCACAACATAATTGAGTATAACCTTTCCCTTTTTCAGAGAAAACCTTATAAGGGCTGCCAGTGATGCGATCACTGCGATGACAAACAAAAGTAAACCGGTGTTGTAAGGCAGTCCGAATACATTTACAAAAAGAAGTTCAAACCAGCCTGCCACCTTAGGGACTCCTGGTATCAGAATAAAGACCATAAGCCCGAGAAGGACCACAGCCACAAGCAGAGCGTTGATAAAACCTTTGACTGTCAGTTCATATTTTCTGAAATAGAAGACCAGAACCAGGACAGGCATCACCAGCAGGTTCAGCCGGTGTACTCCCAGACCAAGTCCCATTATATATGCAATAAGGATTATCCAGCGTCCCGATGATGGATCATCAGCTTCTTCTTCCCATTTAAGCATAGCCCAGAACACCAGTCCCAGCATCAGCGACGACATCGAATACAGTTCTCCCTCAACGGCAGAAAACCAGAAAGTATCGGAGAAAGTATAGGTCAGGGCTCCAATGACACCACTGGCAATAATGACAGGTATATGCTTTGTCTCAAGAGGATTTGACCTGGTGTAAACACGTCTTACGAGGTGTGTTATCGTCCAGAAAAGGAAGAGAATAGTGAAAGCGCTGCAGAGAGAAGAAAGTGCGTTGACCATCAGGGCAGCCTTTGATGCATCACCAAACGAAAACAGTGTTGCGATACGTCCTATCATCAGAAACAAGGGTGCTCCCGGAGGGTGTCCCACCTGAAGCCCGTAAGCTGAAAGAATGAATTCGCCACAATCCCAAAAGCTTACAGTCGGCTCAACAGTTATCAGATACACCGCTGCCGAGATCAGGAACATCAACCAGCCTGTGATATTATTCCACCGGCTGTAGATTGCCTTTACTGGATCCATAATATTTTAATATTTAGAAGGACAAAGAACGTAAAAAAATGCAATTTGATCCTTTACAACAATCGATTTAACAACATTTTAACCTGATGAAAGAGCTGAGGATCCTTACCGGTGTCGGGCATTTCAAGCCTGTTATCCGGTGAAAAACCTCCAGGGTTTATTTTTCCAGACCTCTCCTGCATAATTGATACCTATCCTGGGGCCTGTTTTGAAATCGGGTCTTAAACCTGCATCCTCAACCCATATTCTTTCCGAAGTTATCATATCTTCGCCGTAATATGATTTATCGATCTTAAGCTCACGTGTCAGTTTTCCCGGGCCCTTAAATCCGCTTATCCCTCTTATGAGTGCAGCCTGAGGATTATCTCTTTCTCCGGCGACGAAGTTAAGCATCCAGTACATCCCGTATACAAAATAAACATAGATTTTACCTCCTTCGTGGTACATAACCTCCGTGCGGGCCGTCCTTCCCCTGCTGGCATGACAAGCTTCGTCGCCATCGCCCCTGTATGCCTCAGTCTCCGTAATAATATAGCGGCAGAATAAGCCACTATCATTTCTGACTACCAGTATTTTTCCTATCAGTTCCGGGGCAACGAAAAGAACATCACGGACATAGAAATCGCGCTTAAGCCTTTCACCTGAAATAATATCAATAGGGGATCCTGTCATCAAAAGATTCCCATTTTCTGAATACTTCTTCACCCCCGGCATCAGCTACACGTATAAATGAAAGACGTCTGTTCTCCGGGGCAAGCTTTATCTCATCATAGATCATTTTGTCGCTGAAACCTGCATCTTCAGCATCACGGCGGTCGGCAGCATACAGGATCTTTTTTATCCCTGACCAGTATACGGCACCAAGGCACATGGGACAGGGCTCACACGAAGAATACAGAACACAGTCGCTCAGATCGTGGGTAGAGAGTATTTCCGATGCTTTTCTTATTGCAAGAATTTCGGCATGTGCAGTAGGGTCTTTCAAAAGAACAACTCCATTGTTTGCTTCGGCAATTATTCTCCCTTTACGTGTGATCAGAGCCCCGAACGGACCGTAACCTTTTTCAATCCCCTGCTTTGCGATCTCTACAGCCCTTGTAATGAAGGTCCTGTCATCATTTGTTATTGTCACCATAAGTGTTGTTCACCTTAAGGCTATAAAAATAATCTTACTTTTCATAAAGCTAATAAAATCAGGCAATATTCTTTTTTTTTAATAAATATGTTGTATTTTTGCATTCCCGAATTAAAGGGGTTTTTTAGTTAAGTATAAGAATATCAATTAAAAACTAATAGAACGTGGACACCTTAAGTTACAAAACAGTATCGGCAAACAAGGCAACTGTTAACAAGGAGTGGGTTCTGGTTGATGCAGAAGGAGCAGTTTTAGGACGCATGTCGAGCTTTGTTGCAAATATGCTGAGAGGTAAGCACAAAACCAACTTCACCCCGCATGTTGATTGCGGCGACAACGTGATCGTTATAAATGCCGATAAGGTTGTTCTGACCGGAGAAAAATGGAGTAAGAAAGAATATGTACGTCATACCGGATATCCTGGCGGACAGAGGTTCACAACTGCTGAAGAGATGCTTAAAAAGAATCCTGTCAGCCTGGTTGAAATAGCTGTAAAGGGTATGCTCCCGAAGAATCGTCTGGGCAGTGCCCTTTTCAGAAATCTGCATGTTTATGCCGGTACCGTGCATCCGCATGAAGCACAGAAACCCAAAAAAATAGAATTAAAAAACAGGTAAGAGAGCAATATGGAATCGATCAATGCGATTGGAAGAAGAAAAGCAGCCGTTGCAAGAGTATACCTCAGTGACGGTAAGGGAAACATAACTGTCAACGGCAGGGATTACAGGGAATATTTCGGATCCGAGATTCTCCAGTACGTTGTCACCCAGCCTCTGCTCGTTTTAAATGCCGGCGACAAATACGATATCAACGTGAATCTTGATGGCGGCGGAGTTAAAGGTCAGGCTGAAGCACTAAGGCTTGGAATCTCCCGCGCTCTCGTCATCGCTGATGAAGAAAACAAAAAACAGCTTAAATCAAACGGGTTCCTCACCCGTAATCCGAGAGAAGTGGAAAGAAAGAAACCGGGTCGTCCCAAAGCCCGTAAAAGATTCCAGTTCAGTAAACGTTAGGATTGCCACAGTCAGCCTGATGATCAAGTTTAGTATCTAAACTGCACAGACTCCGGTAAACCGCGACTACTATGCAGTTGATAAAAAGGAATGTAAACTTAAATTTAATAAAATGCCCAGAACAGATTTTAAAACACTGCTAGATGCAGGTGTACATTTCGGACACCTCAAAAGAAAATGGAATCCGGCTATGGCTCCCTATATATTCATGGAGCGGAACGGTATCCACATTATAGACCTTGAAAAAACCATTATCAAGCTTGATGAAGCTGCCTCAGCAATGAAACACATTGCAAGATCAGGCAAGAAGATACTCTTCGTCGCAACAAAAAAACAGGCAAAAGAGATCGTTGCCGAAAAGGTCAGAAATATCAACATGCCTTTCGTGACTGAGCGCTGGCCGGGAGGAATGCTCACAAATTTCCCGACTATCCGCAAGGCAGTCAAGAAAATGGGGTCTATAGACAAGATGGCTACCGACGGAACCTTCACAAACCTTTCAAAAAGGGAAAGGCTCCAGGTAACACGGCAGAGAGCAAAACTCGAGAAAAACCTCGGAAGCATTGTCGATCTTACCCGTCTTCCCTCAGCACTGTTCATAGTCGACGTATGTAAAGAACATATCGCAGTTAAAGAAGCTAAACGTCTTGGAATTCCTGTCATCGCAATGGTCGACACCAACTCCGACCCTTCTGACATCGACTTCCCGATACCTGCCAACGACGATGCATCAAAATCCATTTCACTCATCATTGAGATTCTCTGCCAGGCTGTCGAAGAAGGCCTGAATGAAAGGAAAAATGAAAAGGACAAGGAAGCTCCCAGGGAAAGAAGAGGAGCTGCAAGGGATGAAGAGGAAGACGATATTACAAGTTCATATCGTAAGATGAAGGAAGCTCAGGAAGAAGAGTCTCATGAGGAAGCAGATTCATCAGAAGCGGAAGAAGAGGATGAATCCGGAACAGAAGCCGGAGACGTCGAAGAAGAGGAGGAAGAATAATATTTACTATTTATCTAAAAGGAAATTTAATGGCTACAATAACTTCAGCAGATGTTGCCAGGCTCAGAAGAATGACACTGGCAGGCATGATGGACTGTAAAAAAGCACTTGAGGAAGCTGACGGTAATTTCGACAAAGCAGTTGAAATAATAAGGAAAAAAGGACAGGCAGTTGCCAGCAAACGCGCCGACAGGGATGCTTCTGAAGGTGTTGTTCTGGCAAAAGTGACATCCGACGGAAAGTACGGTGCAATGATAGTCCTCAACAGTGAATCCGACTTTGTTGCAAAAAACGAAGGTTTCATCTCTTTCGCAACAAAAATTCTCGACTTTAGCCTCGAAAAGAAACCTTCTGACCTTGACGAACTTAAGTCTCTCAGTATGGAGGGCGGCAGTGTCAATGATAAGGTTATCGAGTATCTCGGCATCATTGGAGAAAAAATAGAACTCTCCTATTTTGACAAGATTGAAGCTGAATATGTTCAGGCATATATACATCCCGGTAACAAACTGGCAACTCTTGCCGGATTTAATAAATCAGGCCTCGACGTTCAGGTTTACAAGGATGTGGCCATGCAGATCGCAGCCATGAATCCCGTCGCCATCGACAGGGACGATGTTTCCCAGGATGTTATAGCTCGCGAAATTGAAATAGGCAAAGAACAGGCCAGACGTGATGGTAAACCTGAAGAAATGCTGGAAAAGATCGCACAGGGTAAACTCTCAAAATTCTATAAGGAGAGCACACTCCTGAACCAGGAATTCATTAAGGATAGCAAGCAGACAGTCGCACAGTACCTGAAGTCGGTAAATAAAGAGCTCACAGTCACAGCTTTCAAACGTTTTACCCTAAACATATAGTTTGAATCAGAGTTCATAATTTTGAAAGGGTGCCCTTATCTATAAGGACACCCTTTTTTCTTTTATAGCCACATAGCACCAAAAAAACTATCTTTACCCAAAATTGAAGCGTTATGAGATACTCACGTATATTGCTGAAACTTAGTGGTGAATCACTTGCCGGAAAATCCGGTTTTGGCATCAGTGAAGATGTTCTTGAAGAATATGCCGGTCAGATAATCGATGTTGTCAGGCAGGGATGTGAAATGGCTGTTGTTATAGGAGGAGGTAATATTTTCAGAGGACTGAGCGGAACAAGGTCGGGTGTCGACAGGGTAACAGGCGATCAGATGGGAATGCTGGCGACAGTCATTAACAGTCTCGCCCTTCAGAATGCTATTTCCAGACTTGGAGCCAGGGCAAAAGTGTATACTTCCATCAGGATGGAACCGGTCGGCGAACTGTACAGGAGAAATGAGGTGGTGAACGAAATGCAGAAAAGCACGATATGCATTCTTGCCGGAGGTACCGGCAATCCTTTCTTCACCACCGATACAGCCGCTGCACTGAGAGCCGTTGAAACAGGAGCTGATGCTCTCCTGAAAGGCACCAGGGTAGACGGTGTATATTCCTCCGATCCGGAAAAGGACCCCCTCGCCGGGAGATTTGATACGATAAGCTATGAAGAGGTATTGAACCGACGCCTGATGGTAATGGATTCAACGGCATTCACCATGTGCCGCGACAACAAAATGCCCATAGTGGTATTCGACATGAACACTCCCGGCAATCTTATGAAAGTGGTGAACGGAATACGGACCGGAACCCTTATTTCAGTCTGATAATCTTTGTTTTTAAGGCTATTTTATTATTTTTGTTTTCCTGCAGCCTATGTTTTTAAGCAGAATCTTAAAATAATCATACCATGAACGAAGATGTTGAACTGATAATAGAAGAGACCAGAGACAGGATGCAGAAAGCCCTGGAACACCTGGAACATGAACTCGCCCGACTACGTGCAGGAAGGTCCAATCCCGCTCTCCTCGATGGCATTTCGGTCGATTATTATGGCGTTAACTCACCTCTCTCGCAGGTTTCTAACATCAACACTCCCGATCCCAAAACCATCCTTATCCAGCCCTGGGAAAAATCGATGCTGGGAACAATAGAAAAAGCAATTATGGCTGCAAACATCGGACTCGTACCGGTAAATAACGGTGAAGTTATCCGGATAAATATCCCTCCTCTCACAGAAGAAAGAAGACACCAGCTGGTAAAACAGGTGAGAAATGAAGGCGAAACAGCTAAAATAAGTGTCCGCAATGCGCGTAAATGGGCCAATGATGAACTTAAATCCCTGCTGAAGGACGGCCTCCCCGAAGACATCGAAAAAGACTCTGTCGATAATGTCCAGGAACTCACCAACAGTTATTCCGAAAAGATCGATAAAGTTATCGCCCTCAAGGAAAGAGATGTAATGACAGTCTGATACATTTTATCGCTCAGGGACAAACAACAAAGTATATCTGGCCGCTTTTTTTACGGCTTCGTCAGAAAAAGGATCCCTGTAAAACTCATTGCTGACATATTTTTCTGTCTGTGACAGATAGAATTCTCCTCCCGGAACTCCCGATGCACCTGTAGGAATAACAGTAAACGACTCATCCCAGTCGGCTGTATTGAAAATGTGACGCTCCGAAGCTCCATTGTCAGAGTTGAAGCCCGTTGAAAATGAATAAGGGCATACTGTATGGTTGCTCCCGCCAACCGGATAGCTGTCAGAATTGAAGCCGAAAAGAAAATCAATGAGCTTTATCGAACCAAGAGGATGAGAAAGGACCAGGCTGTGAACCCTGCCCCATTCCCAGTCAGATATATCGTTACCGTGTTCGGCTGTTAATTTTGCCACACAATCCCTGAAAGCAGCCAGGACGATATCATCAAGGGTTTCTTTATCAGGGGTTTCAATATTATCGACCCATTCATCAGGGCCGGTTTTAAGTATCCTGTAAATGTAATAATCACCAGTTACTCCATAAAAACCTTCTGCCAGGTCATCAAGCTCATCGCCCAGAAGCAGCTTTATGAAACTTCTCCTGAAATATTCGAATACAGTGGGAGCCTGAAGACCTGCATCCATATCGTAATCCCACTCCCCGAGAGCACCAAGGGCTTCACTTTCTGTTCGGTTCAGCTCATCTTTCCTGTCCTTCAGCTTCAATATAAAAGGCGTAAGGAGCCTGGCATACGATGAATGCTGGTCTGTGATCATCCTTTTGAAATCGTCTATCGTGAATACTTCTTTTTCATCAAGCATTTCCCTGATCCTGTCGATCCTGTAGGGCAGCAAAAACCCGGCGCTGATATACCAGGGATAATCATCCGGTACTGTCTTATTGTTGGCTGATGCAACATATCCTCTTTCAGGGTTATATTCTGAGGGAAGCTGTTCGAAAGGAACGTAATATTTCCAGTCAAACTCATCAGTTTCTCCATTCCTGATCATTGTGCCTGTCCCTTTGCGCACCGGGATCCCTCCACCGGTGTTAAGCCCGATGTTCCCTTCAACATCGGCATATACGAAATTCTGGCTTATCGACCTGAAAGTGGTGATCGCCGACCTGAAGTCTTCAATATTTTCCGCACGGTTCAGAAGATATACCGCTCTGAGCTCATCGCTCTGGTCGTACCCGCTCCACCGCATCGAGAGTACAACGTCGTTCACTTCCCTGAAACCTGATACTATCGGTCCGCGGTGCGTGAATTTCAGTTCGTGGGTTTCAGCTTTCTCTCCTTTTATTTTAATAGTCTCCTTCCTGACCAGAAGGTCTCTCCATTCACCGTTGAAATAATACTGATTTTCATTGCCGGGGTTGATTTTCTCGGCGAAGAGATCGATATCGTCGACCATCAGGTTTGTCATGCCCCAGGCTATCCTTTCGTTATGACCTGCAACAATAAGAGGCTGACCCGGAACGACCACTCCCGTGACATTAAGCTTTCCCTTCACCACCTGGTGCATCTGCATCCAGATACCGGGAGATCCCAGACCAAGATGCATGTCGTTACAAAGGACAGGCTTACCTGTTTCAGTTCTCTTCCCGGCCACAGCCCAGTTATTACTTCCGCTGAAAGTAACTATTCCAAGGGCATCAACCTTGTCGATCTGAGATATGAATTCTTCTGCTTCCTTCAGGTGTTCTTCTTCGAGGGTGAATCCGGGAAACACATAGGAATCGACTGCTTTCCAGTCAGGTATAAGCAGATTGGCCTTCTCCGGACCCAGCCTGCTCATGAGTCTGTGATACGAAATGTCGGATGAGAGATTACCTGACGCAAGATCCCATCCCATATACCCGATAATATTTGCAACATCTTCAGGTTTCCATGGCTCGGGCCTGTATGAGAGTATCCTGAACTCGGGAGGCAGCTTTTTCCCGGAAGCATCAATATATGTATTTACTCCGTCACAGTAAGCCTGAATGGCCGACAGCATCTCCGGTGATCCTCCGCTCAGCACCATTTTCGATTTGGCTGTCATCTCAAGAGTCCTTAGGAAGAGGTCGGTCTGAACGTAATCTTTTCCGAAGATCTCCGAGAGTCTCCCTGTGGTCACACGTCTGATGAGGTCCATCTGCCAGAGTCTTTCCTGGGCCATAACAAATCCTGTTGCCCGGTAAAGGTCTTCTTCATCCGAAGCATAGATATGAGGCATCCCTCTTTCATCGCGGTACACTGTTACCTCGCCGTTAAGGCTGGAAATTACAATTTCACCTTCATAAACCGGAACAGCACCCCTTTTGATGCCGCTGACCAGAATGAACGCTGCACATAAACCGATGACGATCACCGTTAATAGCGAGATCATTACTACCCTGAAAAGTTTCATAGCAAGAAAATTTTATAGTTTAATCAAAAAAATCTGCCCCGAAAATTAATATCCAGACCCGAAGTACAGTTTCTGCAGATGTCGATCATGGCTCTTTCGGTCAGGAGGCTCCGGCGGAAAAGCCTGTACCTTGGACCATTCCAGATATCGCGGAATGACTCTTCCAAAAGGTTCCCCATAATATGTTCTGCATCCTTGTCAAAACAACATGGAAGAACATTGCCGTCCCATGTTATGACCGGATTGAACCACAACCTTGCACACCGGTCCGGCAAGCGGCTCCTGAGCGAATATCCTTCTTCTGTTTTCCTGTACCTGGCATATTTTGATATGGACGGGATCCATGCTTCATGAGTATTTCCGTTTATTATCTGCATAGACTTAAGATGAAGGGTGGCTTTCATCTTATTCGCAAAATCGCGCACCTGTCCGATCTGATGCTCATTATGACGGTTTACTATGAACTGTATCACCAGTTTCATTGGTGAGGAAAAGCGTGAGCGGGCTTCCGCAACATTTTGTATGCCGGTCAGCACGGTTTCAAGGTTTCCGTTTACCCTGTAAAGGGAATAAGTTTGCTGGTCCATTCCGTCAAGACTCACGATCAGCTTGTTAAGGCCCGACTTTACTATAAGATCAGCATTCTCAGGTGACAGGAAATGACCATTCGTGGAGAGTGAGGAATGGATATGCCTGCATTTTGCAAGCAGGTTAAAAAACTGAGGGTGCAGCATTGATTCACCCTGAAAACAAAGGTTTAAGTTAAGGAGGTAAGGTCCGAGTTCGCTGACGATCTTTTCAAAAAGCCCTGTCTTCATGAACCCCTTGTTACGTGTCATCAGCTCCGACCCGCAACTGCATTCCGGGCACTTCAGATTGCAGTGATTTGTGAGCTCCACACCGAGAGCCGGTGGCATCCCGTAAACAACAGGTTTATGCGACAGCGAAGCCTGCAAGTAAGAAAATGCAACAAGAAATGCATTTAAAAACCGTAGTTTGGGATTCCCCATTCCAGAATAAAATTTCAAGATACGAATATTTTTTTTTAATCCGGCCAGGGTAAAACACATGCTTAAGTGTCTTAATGTTGAAAAGAAAACATAAAAATTACTGGAAACAGTATTAATTAAATCAAGGCAGCCATGAAAACACTAAAAAACATTCCATTGTATTCACTCCTGGTTCTCCTGGGGATTGGATTATTTTCGACCACCGCTTTTGCAGGAGAAAGGAAAAAGAAGTCGGATCAGGACACCTATCTGACAATTAAAGGTAAAGTGGTCGACGAGGAAACCGGTGCCCCCCTGATCTTTGCTTCAGTGGCGGTGTCAGGTGCCAACGTTGCTATCGTAACAAATATCGACGGGGAATTCACACTCAAAATAGCCGAATCGCTGACCGGAGGCAGCCTGGAATTCACTTTTATCGGATATAAGAACAAGGTTGTACCCATAAGTTCACTCCGCGACGGAGGCTATAAAAACGTGATCTCACTTGAACCTGCTCCCATACCCATCAGGGAAATCATCGTAAGACCAATAGATCCTGACGAGATAGTAAGACGTGCACTTACAAGGATTGACGACAATTATGCAACCATACCCAATCTTATGACAGCCTTCTACAGGGAGACTATCAGAAGAAACAGGAACTATGTCTCGCTGGGTGAAGCTGTTGTCGAGATCTTTAAAGCTCCTTATGCCAATGATCTGCGTTTCGACTATGCCAGGATGTACAAGGGCAGAAAGAGCGCCGATGTTGAGAAAATGGATACGGTGCTGTTCAAGCTGCAGGGAGGACCCGTCAGCACCCTCGAACTTGATATCGTAAAGAGCGGCGAAGCCATTTTCACCACCGAAGCCATGAAATATTATGACTATACTCTTTCAAACGTCATCGAAATAGACGGCAAGCCTCACTATGTGATAGAATTTTATCAGCGGCCATCGGTGGACATCCCGCTCTTCATGGGGAGCCTGTATATAGAAATGGATTCGTACGCCCTGACCGAGGCTGAATTCGGATTCAACCTTTCCGATAAAGAAGCAGCCCAGTCGATATTCATCAGAAAGAAGCCACTGGGAATGGAGGTCACCCCCGAAATTGCAACTTACAGAACAAAATACCGCGAACAGGACGGCAAGTGGTATTTCGCTTACTCAAGAGCTGAAGTCAGGTTCAAGGTAAACTGGAAAAAGAAGCTTTTCAATACATATTATACCACCATGGCAGAAATAGCCATCACCGACAGAACTGAGGAAGAAGTTATTAAATTTGCAGGTAAGGAAAAACTGAGATATTCCGACGTCTTTTCAGAAAAGGTAAGTGCTTTCGCCGACGCCGACTTCTGGGGAGAATATAACGTGATTGAACCCGATCAGAGTATAGAGTCGGCAATCCGTAAGCTGAGCCGGAAACTGAAATTCAGCGACAGGGACGATCTGCAGGAATGATATGCCTATGAACAGGGACAATGAAATGATAAGGAGGATCAGAAAAGGTGACAGGAAACAATTCGAATCACTCTTCCGGTCCTCCTATATATCCCTGGTGAAGTATGCAAAAACATTTGTCAAAGACCATGATACAGCCGAAGAGATCGTACAGGACCTTTTTGTAAGACTCTGGAACGACAGGCAAAATTTGAAAATTAAAAGTTCTTTGAACGGGTATCTCTTCCGTGCGGTTCACAACCGCTGCCTGCGTCATCTCGAACATAACAGGGTAAAGGAAAGGTATGAACGGGATATGACCGGAAAACAAAGCGTGGAATACGGAACTCCCGAAGAGATATTGAAATTTAACGAATTACAACTCAGGATAACAGGCATCCTCGAGAAACTGCCGGAAAGATGTGTACAGATATTCTGTATGAACCGGTTTGAAGGCCTGAAATATCATGAAATTGCCGGCAGGCTTGAAATCTCGGTCAAAACAGTTGAAACCGATATGGGAAAAGCCCTTAAGGAATTCAGAAAAGAATTGAACGAACGATGAAAGAAAAAACGGACAAAGAGGAATTAATTGACAGGGAACTGAAAGAACTGGCTCCTCAACTCAGTGATGATACACAAATAGATGTCGACAGGGCATGGAACAGGGTGTTGTCACAAATTAATGAAACTGTTTCTGAAACCGACATTAAGCACCCTCAGTCATTACTCCCCCGGATAACACTAAAAATAGCAGCTGCCATCCTGGTACTTGCCAGCCTTGGAACTGCAGCTTTGCTGATACGCAACAACGGATCGTTGATGAAAACAGTTGTCGCCGCAAGCGACGACCTGCAGAATACCACAAAAATTACACTGCCCGATGGCAGCCTGGTATCCCTGCATGGAAACACCCGACTTACTTATAATCCAAACTTCGGCAAAAAAATAAGGAAGGTATCACTTTCGGGAGAAGCATTCTTCGAAATAACATCCGATGCATCATGTCCTTTTATAATCGACGCCGGAATGGCAAGTGTAAAAGTAATAGGTACTTCCTTTAATGTGATAACGAAAAACCCGGATTCGGCAGTAGAAGTTTTTGTTCAATCCGGGAAAGTGATGCTTTCCGACAATTCAGGCAAAAACGACATAGTGTTGGAACCCGGATTCATAGGTATCCTCGATTCAGAACATTCGGACAAAACATTAAACGAAAACCCTAATTATATGGCATGGAATACCGGTAAACTAATGTACGACGGACAGACACTTGATCTTGTATTCCGCGACATGAAAAGGGTTTTTGACATGGATATAGCCGTTGACGATCCATCTATCCTTGATAACAAATGGACTTCTGCAATAAATATAGAATCGAGGGATACCATTATCAGGTTAATTTGTACTAGCTTTAACCTGAGTTATATAAAAGATGGAGATGTTTACCGTCTTTCAAAAAGATAGCTCATGCCGGTGCTATGCTGCCTGTCAATGGCAATATAAAAAAAAGGATAAAGGCCGTTGCGTTATTTTTTGCCATCACTTTCCTGCATCACGCAACAGCTCAGAACGGTATACTTGATTCTCTTTTTACATTCAGTGAAGGCAATGTCAGAACCGGCTCCGCCCTCAACCTGATCACAAAAAAGACCGGTTATAATTTTACCTACGACAGCCGGCTCATCAATACCGAAAACCGTACCCTGCTCAATTTCAGCAGGCAGCCCCTCCTGCTGATACTCGACAGTATTCTGAATAGCGATTCTCTGAATTATACTGTCATCGACAAATATATCATCATCTCCAGGGTACTGACGGGAAAAAGAGCTGAAACGGATACACTGTTCAGTAATGAACAATACTACATCAGCGGAACCGTAAGCGACTCAGAAACAGGCGAAGCTCTTCCCTTTGCCACAATAGCCATCAGGAACAAGGGAAAAGGAACCGTTACAAATGCAGGAGGAGAATTCGGTCTGAATGTTACCCGCGATATTTTTACCGATACAATAGTGGTATCATATCTCGGCTACATAAACAGGGAGATACCCGTTAAACAAGCCATAGGAAATAACTTCAGGATCAGCCTTCTGAGAGAATTCATCTCCATCCCGGAGATAATAATCAGGACACAGGTGCCACAGGAGATCATCTACAAAAGCAGAAACGCCGCTGCACGTAATTACGGAAACCGGCCTGCCCTGATGACAGGTTTCTACAGGGAAGGCGTACTGAAAAAGAAGGAGCTGCAGACATATTCGGAAGCCATCCTGCAGATATTTAAGAGTTCTTATTCAAACTCCCTCCTGTCCGACCAGATAAGGATAATCAGGAGCAGGAAAACCGAGAACACAACATTAAGAGACACTCTTGCCGTGAGACTTAAGGCCGGACTCAGCAGTTCCCTGAAACTCGACATCATGAGAAATGAGTTTGACTTTTTTCTGCCGGCAGCTATGGCTAACTATGTCTTCAGAATGACAGACATTGTCCTGAAAGATAATGAACCCGTTTATGTTATTGATTTTGAGCAACGACCCGACATCTATGAACCTCTGTTCAAAGGCACACTGTATATTAACACATACGATTTCGCTTTATTACATGCCGAATTTGAAATAAATCCCTCATATATCGATAAGGTTAAAGAATCGTTTGTGGCAGGTTCATCACGTGGTTTTGAAACATGGCCTGTATCAGTGAAATACTCGGTATCGTACCGAAAGATAAACGGCAGGTATTTCCTGAGTCATGTAAGGGGTGATCTTGCTTTCAACTCCAGGAAGAAGAAAAAGCTCTTCAGCAGCCAGTTTGATGTGTTTTTTGAACTTGCAGTAACAGGCATCAGGACAGAGAATGTAGCCCGTTTTGAAAGGGAAGAGCTTGCTCCCATTCACTCAGTATTCTCCAGGACGATAACTGATTATGATTATCTTTTCTGGGGCGATCAGGATTTCCTGAAGCCTGAGGAAAACCTGCTTCAGGCTCTTGAAAACATGAAAGCCAGGCTCCTGGAGTTCCCGGGCGAATAAAAAACCTAATACCGGTTTATGAGCTCGTATAGTCTCGTCAGGTCGGGTGTAAGCACAACTTCCGTTCTCCTGTTTTTCTGACGGGCATCAGATGTGTTCCTTGCATCAACGGGCAGATATTCGCTTCTTCCTGCTGCAGTAAGTCGTTTAGGATCAATAGATGAACCTTCAAGAAGCACCCTTACAACAGTTGTTGCCCTCTTTACACTGAGGTCCCAGTTATCCTTAAGTTCACTGGCAGAAGGACGGTATGGAACATTATCGGTATGTCCTTCGATTGTTACCTGGATGTCGGGGTTTCTTTCCAGAACACCGGCAAGCTTCCTTAGGGCATTCTTACCGTTGGCATCTATGTCCCAGCTTGCACTTTTGAAAAGGAGTTTTTCATCAAGAGAAACATATACTTTACCGTCGCGGTTTGTGACCGTGAGCCCGTTGTTCTCAAAACCAAGCAGTGCCTCCGAAACCTTTTCTTTGAGGTCCTGGGCTATCCTCTTCTGTGCATCAAGTATCTTCTCCAGTTCGACGAGCCTGGCATTACGTTTCTCGAGTTCAAAAGAAAGCTCATCGAGCGACGATTTCTTGCTGTCGAGGTTTTGCTCAAGCTGACGCATAAGTGCCTCCTTTTCCTGGAGATCTTTCTGGGCTGCCTGCAACTCCGAAAGGAGCGCTTGTGTTTCCTTTACATTACCCCTGATAAGGTCTTCCTGGGCATTCTGGAGCTCAGTATATTTTGACGATATCTTGTTGAAATCATCAAGAGCCCTGTCACGTTCCGCCTGGGCTTTTGACAGATCTTCCTTCATCGTTCCCAGTTGCTTTTCCAGGACAGCCATTTTCGCTTCCAGCTCTCTGTTGGCCATACCGAGTCCGATATTTTCTGTTTTAAACTCATCCCTTTCATTCATATACTGCCTGCTGGTATCCTGAAGTGTCCTGTACTTGTTCCCGGGGACACACGATATGGCTGCCAGCATCAATATAAGCGAAACAACGCCTGCAACAGATTTTTTCATAGTTACTATTTGTTTATCAGATAACTAACATCACTGGCCGTTTATGGTCTTATTAAACCGGCCTGAGCAAAAATAAGAAAATACCGCGGATGCTCCTTCAGGATGGAGGCAATAATAATTGTTATATTTGCAGATTATTTCAACAATGATGGAAACTGAAAGGAACCTGCTAAAGAATATCAATTCGCCCGAGGACCTTAGAAAACTAGATCAGGCTGATCTGATGCAGGTGTGCGATGAACTTCGTCAGTTCATCATCGACTCCGTTAGCAATAATCCGGGTCATTTCGGGGCAAGTCTGGGTGTGGTTGAACTTACGGTAGCGCTTCATTATGTTTTCAACACACCCTTTGATAAGCTCGTATGGGACGTGGGTCATCAGGCCTACGGACATAAGATACTGACAGGAAGACGGGATAATTTCGACACTAACAGGAAGTACCGTGGCATCAGCGGCTTTCCGAAGATGGAAGAGAGCGAATATGACTCTTTCGGTACCGGCCATTCCTCAACATCGATATCTGCAGCGCTTGGGATGGCTCTGGCCGCAAAACGCAAGGGAGAGAAAAAACATGTGGTGGCAATAATAGGCGACGGTGCCATGACAGCAGGAGAAGCTTTCGAAGGACTTAACAATGCCGGTGCAGCCAAATCAGACCTTCTGGTGATACTCAATGACAATAAGATAGCCATCGATCCCAACGTGGGAGCCCTGAAGGAGTATCTTCTCGATATCACCACAAGCAGATCGTATAACAGGTTCAAGGACCGGGTATGGAATTTACTCGGCAAAGCCGGTAAAGTCGGACCTAAGGCCCGTACACTTGCCTCCCAGCTGGAAGCAGGGTTCAAAAGCACAATACTCGACAGGAGCAACCTTTTTGAAGGTCTCGGATTCAGGTATTTCGGACCTATCGATGGTCACGATCTGATGCACCTGATAAAGGTTCTTGAAGATCTTAAAAGAATCCCCGGTCCCAAACTTCTGCACTGCATGACCGTGAAAGGAAAAGGATTCCGGCAGGCGGAAGAGAACCAGACAACATTCCATGCCCCCGGCAAATTCGATAAGACAACGGGGCAGATCATCTCTTCATCATCGGAAAATACTCCCCCACTCTACCAGGACGTTTTCGGGAAGACCATTCTTGAACTCGCCAGGGAAAATAAAAAGATAGCAGGTATAACGCCTGCCATGCCTACCGGGTGCTCTCTCTGTATCATGATGAAGGAGATCCCCGAAAGAACCTTTGATGTAGGCATTGCCGAGCAACATGCCGTCACCTTCTCCGCAGGACTTGCAACTCAGGGTATGATACCTTTCTGCAACATCTACTCTTCATTCATACAGAGGGCTTACGACCAGGTGATCCACGATGTGGCAATCCAGAAACTTCACGTAGTCTTCTGTGTCGACAGGGGAGGCATCGTAGGTTCCGACGGGGCTACGCATCATGGTTTCTTCGATATAGCCTTTATGCGCTCAATACCCAATATGGTGGTGAGTGCGCCGATGGATGCCGTCGAGCTCAGAAACCTGATGTACACCGCCCAGCTCGAAAAAAACAGCGGACCTTTTTCAATCCGTTATCCAAGAGGAAGCGCTGCTATTACAGACTGGATAAAACCTTTCGAAGAGATATCCGTAGGAAAAGCCAGGCTTATCAGTGAAGGCAGCGACCTTGCTGTTCTGAGCCTCGGACATCCAGGTAACGATGTCGCCGCAGTTGCCCGAAAACTCAGGGACGAATCAATATCAATAATGCATTACGATATGAGATTTGCAGCTCCGCCCGACACTGAGGTTCTGCATTCGGTATTCAGGAATTTTAAAAAGATACTTACCGTTGAAGATGGCGTGCTGAAAGGAGGCTTCGGCAGCGCCGTTATTGAATTTATGTGCGATAACCATTATACCGCCGAAGTGAGACGGCTGGGCATACCCGATTATTTTGTTGAGCAGGGAAGCCCGGAAGAACTGTACCGGGAATGTGGTTTTGACCAGGAAGGTATAGAGCTTACCATAAGGGAGATGCTGGCTAAATAGCGCAGGGTGCAGGGCGCAGGGTGCAGGGCGCAGGGTGCAGGGCGCAGGGCGCAGGGGGCAGAAAATAGAGGATTGGTTAAAATAATATTTACTTTGCGAGCTTCGCGTTTAAAAAAACAACAAATGAATAAGTCAATACTCGTAATTACTTTACTTCTTCTGGCAGTATCATGCAACACGAAGAAGGCTGAGAAGGAAAACTGGATTCAGCTTTTCAACGGGAAGGATCTCTCCGGATGGGATATCAAGATCAAGGGGTCGCCGCTGAATGTGAATTACAAAAACACTTTCAGGGTCGAGAACGGCGCAATGGTAGTCAGGTATGATGAATATGAAAAATTCAACGGAGAATATGGTCACATATTCTACAGGGAGCCCTTCTCACATTATAAGCTCAGGATCGAATACAGGTTCGTGGGCGACCAGGTTGAAGGAGGTCAGGGATGGGCTTTCCGCAACAGCGGAGTCATGCTTCATTCCCAGTCTGCAGCCTCGATGCTTACCGATCAGGATTTTCCTGTGTCAATAGAAGCCCAGTTTCTGGGTGGCGATGGTGTGGCAAAACGTTCAACGGGTAATGTATGTACTCCGGGGACCCATATCGTGATGAACGATCAGCTTGTTACACAACACTGTATTAATTCATCATCCGAGACCTATCACGGCGATGTATGGGTTCATGCCGAGTTCGTCGTTTTGGGCGATGAGGTCATTCATCATATCATTGAAGGTGATACAGTACTTACATATCACAAGCCTCAGGTGGGGGGCACTAACAAGCCGGCTGATTATCCTGTCGCAGACGCTACCCCGGTAAAGGAGGGTTATATTTGTTTACAGGCAGAGAGTCATCCTGTAGAATTCAGGAAGGTGGAGTTGCTTAAGCTGGCCCACACACGCTGAAGCTACGCAGAACAAGCTCTGAAGGGGGCTTAAATCCAATAATTATTTTAAATTTGCCGTGTCATTCTATATTGCACGATTGCACGATTGCACGATTGCAAGACTTATCACGCCCGGATGGCGGAATTGGTAGACGCGCTGGTCTCAAACACCAGTGGTAGTGATACTGTGCCGGTTCGATCCCGGCTCCGGGTACTGCGTCCTCCGAAGCCTTGG
>JAFGXX010000129.1 GCA_016936435.1 Bacteroidales bacterium | reverse complement strand
TTCAGTGCAGAGTTTAGGAATACTCTTGTAACTGACTGAAATACTTCTGTCCCTGTACTTATTTTAAGCAATCCGGAATACCTGCCAAAGCTGCCGGCTGAAGGAGAAGCCGCTATCAGTGTTTTCTTTCTCCACACTGGTTCATTTTCGATGTTTATGACACCTCCTATGCCTCCGCTGCCAAGATCCATTGAAGCTCCACCGAAACTTACAAGGATATTGTCGGCCATTATTGCAGGAATAAGGGAGAAGTCAGTTTGTCCCAGCATCGGATCGTTTATATTCACACCATTCCAGGTAACCTTTGTGTGTCCTGCGGAAGTTCCCCTGAAAGAAGAAGTTGCTGTAAGACCTGCACCATATTCCTTGATATAAAGAGGAGATGTTTCTCTAAGTACATCGTTAAGGGTAAGCTGTGAAAAATTCATAAGTTTTCCCGAATCGACGTTGAAAAATTTATATCCCGGCTGATCGGAGCTGATCTGTTTACGGGTTATTATTACTTCATCTATCCTGAGTGTATCACGATAGAAAGAAACCTGGGCTTTGAGTCCCGAAAATGACAGCAGCAACAATGTTAAGAAGACTGCTCTGAATAGACTGGTCATCTGAAAATTATTAATAAGTTAAACAAGCATACCATTTTCAGGGGCCTGCAGGGGAATAAAGGGGATTCAGAATGAATGATCCGGTGCTTTTTTTCCCGAAAGCTTAGAATATGGCTCATTCTGGCAGGTCTTCTGACTCGTCCCGGTCTCTCAAAGCCTTCCCATTCCCTTAATGGAACAGTGGCAGGTTATTGAGTGACCATCATCACGGCATTCGTGATCAGGCTTCACAGCAGCGGGTACTGTTGCGGATTATGACCGCATTCCCTTTTCATTGCATTGATCAATTATCACTGCAACACCAGAACGATACAAAGATAAACTTAATCGGTAATGATGATCCAATTATTTCTCAGTAATATTTCAACAGGTGTTGAAAAATAAACCTTAAGATGATAATATTATGTATATCAGATGTTTCCGCAGGAATTTCTCACTATAAGCTCTGGCACTGTGCTTACCTGTCTTTTGTATTTGCTTTTACCGGCATTCTTTATTTCGGTCCAGATCATGTTCGCGGTTTTCATTGCCATTGATGCCAGAGGTTTGCTCAGACATGTAACCGGTGGATTTAGCAGGTCGAAGCCTATCCCCTCTTCTGCCGATATCAATGCAACATCCTGTGGTATACGTTGTTTTTTGCGGCCCATGAATCTGAGCAACGGATAAACAAGTGATGACCGTGTTGTGATGAACACTTCTGCCCTGAAAGGAGGCCGGAGTAAAGTTTCTATCTGATTGAAATTAAATTCGTCGGCAGTATTTATTTTTTCAAGCTCCAATATCACGGGTTTATTAATCCCCCGTAATTTTAAAACAGCATCTTCGAGAATTTCAGTGTGATGGGTACTCACCTTTCCGCTATGTTTACCGGTGACAATAACAATATTTCTGTAGCCCATTTTCCCGATATGATTCGCGATAAGGCCGGCTCCGGCTTTGAAATCGGTGTTCACGGCATTTATCCTTCCATGCATGTTGTTACTATCCAGAACAACAAATGGATAATCGGCATTCCTCAGAGCCCGTATTGAAGATTCATCGGCTGCATCGCCAACCAGTATCATTCCGCTAAAGAATTTCCTGAAAGCGCTGATAAGGCGGTCAAAGCGAATGTCATCAGGGTCTCTGGTTATCAGCGAAAATCCAAATCCGATCCCGGTAAGAGCATCATGAAGGTAAGGAGTGATGCCGCAGATGAAGTGATCGCTCATCGACGATACTATCATTCCTATAACACCTGGCGTTTCTTCAGCCGGAGAAGTAGAATTATTCTCATAAAGTGTATTGAAGTAGCCCATCTGTTTGGCTACCATAAGTACCTTTTCCTGGGTCGCTTTGCTGATACCGTGCTGATCACCTTTATTATTGAGCACGAGGGATACCAGTGTGCCGGACACCCCCAGCCTGGCGGCTAAATCTTTGTTTTTAAATTTTTTAGACATTTCCCCTGTTTGAAAGAATAACTAAAAATAGATTATTATTCTTTAGTCAGGAAAAGGTTTAATGATTTTTAACAAAAAAACTAAACCGCGACTATTTACGTGAAGGATTTATACCTCTCTGTTTTGCTGCGGATTCAAGTCGCTGCTGCCACTTGGATTTTGGGACAGGTTTCTTTTTGTTCGCCTCAAGAGTTGCAAGCACCTCATCGGCATTGATGAATCTCTTCATCACAATATTCTGTATCCATGTCAGCATGTTTGCCAGAAAATAGTAATAGGTAAGCCCTGCTGAAAATTTATTCAGTATAACCATGAACATTACGGGCATCATGTACATCATGATCTTCATACCGGGCTGATCGCTTCCGGGAGAAGTACCAGTCATTTTCATGGTGAGAAGAGATGACACGGTCATGAGGATGGTAAAGAGACTCACGTGGTTTCCGTACATCGGAATTGTAAAAGGAAGGTTCAGGATTGAGTCGTAGGTCGACAGATCGCTTGCCCACAGGAATGCTTCCTGCCTCAGCTCTATTGAGACAGGAAAGAACCTGAACATGGCAAACAGGATAGGAAACTGAAGAAGCATAGGCAGGCAGCCTCCCATAGGGTTAACGCCTGCTCTTTTATAGAGGTCCATTGTAGCCTGCTGCTTTTTCATGGCGTCCTCCTGTTTCGGGAATTTTTTGCCTATTTCATCGACCATTGGTTTAAGTATACCCATTTTTGCAGTCGACTGAAATGACTTATATGTAAGCGGGAACAGCACAAGCTTAATAAGGACGGTCAGAATAAGAATGATTATGCCATAGCTGCTAATATATTTTTCGAGCCAGTTGAAAACAGGAATGATGACAAATCTGCTTATCCATCCGATTATATTTCTTCCGAGGAAGACAATTTTTTCAAGTTCCTGTCCTTCTTTTCTGAGAGTCCCGATATGATTGGGGCCAAAGTAGAATCCCAGATCGATTTTTGATTCCGTACCAGAGATATAGGGGACAGCAAGTTCAGCGGTGAAGTAACGGTGGTATTTCGGAGAATTTACCGTACGGAGTGATGATACGGATCCGCTTTGAAAATAATCGCCGGCGATCAGCACCGAAGAGAAAAACTGATCCTGAAAGGCTACCCAGTTCAACCGTGTTGTTATATCTTCAGTATCCGTTTCCTTCTGTGACCTGAGCCTCAGTCCGGCTACTTCATCCTCATAATACTTATATTTTATTGTTGAATAATTATCTTCATTATCTCTGCCCTTTTCCTGCTGAGGTATATACATTCGCCAGTCGAGGGTTATATTAGTCTGGTTTGCTGGGATAATCCCTGTAAGGTTACTGAAGACAACATCGAAATCCACAGAATATTTATCAGGTTCAAGTGTATAGCGGTATTCGATGTATTTATCATCTGCGGCATATAATCTTAGTGCCACAGTTTCCGCGCTTTCACTTACCATGACGGATTTTTCGCCTGACTGAAGGGTAAAAAAGAGTTCATTTGTCTGAACAACCCTGTTATCGGATGTGAAGAAGTTGAAGCCAAAAACTGTTGAATCTCCGGAAAAGAGTATAAGGGGCATTGAATCGTGAGTCTGGTAGTCTTTCAGCCGTGCTGAATAGACTCTGCCTCCCTTTTGGGATATTTTAAGTTCCAGAAGGTTGTTTTCGAGGGTTATAAATTCATTTTCTCCTGATGAAGCCCCGGAGAAAGGACCAGAGACCTCAGTCAGGTCCTGTTGTGTTCTTTCAGGTGCCGGAGTAATTGCAGGTATATTTGTTGTTGAAGTTCCTGAAGAAGTATCGGCGATTTCCGATGCAGTGCCGGCACTGATACCAAGTTTTTCGTTCAGTTTATTTAATTCGGCCAGCACTTCAGGGTTATTTGGTTTAAACCTGAGCGCGTTAACATATTCTGTACGGGCTCTTTCAAGATTTCCCTGTGATATCTGAGCCTCGGCAGTAGCTACAGCTTCCCTGAAACCCTTGTTGGCTTTTTGGTTATTGTATATACTGAACCCGACGAAAATCGCAAAAATCAGAATTATACCGGTAATTGTGTTCTTATCCATTCTCTCTTTTTAAATATTTCTAATCAAAATATCAACACAAGATCACTTATCGATGCATGCTTTAATGAAACTCACAAAAAGGGGATGAGGATTCAGTACAGTACTGCTGTATTCGGGATGGAACTGTACGCCTACGAACCATTTATGTTCTGGTATCTCAATTATTTCGACAAGTTTTGAATCAGGATTTATTCCAGCCGGAATCATTCCGCCTTTAATATAATCCTCAAGGAATCTGTCGTTGAATTCAAAACGGTGCCGGTGTCTTTCCTCTATTTCCTCACGGCCATAAGCCTTATATGTTGTGGAATCGCTGTTTAAAATGCATTTATATGCACCCAGGCGCATTGTTCCCCCTTTGTCGGTTATACTCTTTTGTTCTTCCATGAGGTCTATCACGGGGTACTTTGTTTTATCGTCAAATTCAGTTGAGTGTGCTCCCTCCAATTCCAGGACGTTCCTTGCAAATTCTATGACAGCACATTGCATGCCCAGGCATATTCCAAGGAAGGGGATATTATTCAGTCGGGCATATTTCACAGCTGATATTTTTCCTTCAATACCCCTGTTACCGAATCCCGGAGCTACAAGAATGCCGTCAATATCTTTAAATAGATCAGCGGCGTTTTCATCGTTAAGTTTTTCGGAGTGGATGAAAGCGACGTTAACTTTGCATTCGTTGTAAGAACCTGCATGGATAAAAGCTTCTGATATTGATTTATATGCATCGGCAAGTTCAACATATTTACCCACCAGGGCAACACTGATTATGTGTTTTGGATTTTTAAGCCGGGTAAGGAATCTTTTCCAGTCGGTGAGTTCGGGTTCATCCCTCTGAGCAAGGTTTAATTTACGCAGGACAGTCTGGTCGAGTTTCTCTTCAAGCATATAAAGAGGGACCTCATATATGGTTGAGACATCGACCGATTCAACTACGGCATCTTCTTCGACGTTACAGAAAAGAGCCACCTTCCTTTTAACATCTTCATGGAGGGTTTTTACTGTTCTCAGAACCAGGATGTCGGGCTGAATTCCGTTTTCAAGCAGTTCTTTTACTGAATGCTGTGTGGGTTTGGTTTTGGATTCACCTGTGGAAGAGAGGTATGGTACTAGAGTAAGGTGAATGACCAGGCAGTTCTGTTGTCCCATTTCCCATCTTAGCTGTCTCACGGATTCGATATAGGGAAGAGATTCGATATCGCCAACCGTCCCTCCTATCTCCGTAATTACGATATCGAAATTTTTACCTGAACCGACAATTTTTATCCTTCTCTTTATTTCATCGGTAATATGAGGAATTACCTGAACTGTTTTTCCCAGATAATCTCCGCGTCGTTCTTTCTCGATCACAGTCTGGTAAATTCTTCCGGTAGTCACATTGTTTGCCTGGCTTGTAGGTACATTAAGGAAGCGTTCATAATGTCCGAGGTCGAGATCAGTTTCAGCACCGTCGACAGTCACAAAGCATTCGCCATGTTCATAGGGATTCAGAGTACCTGGGTCCACGTTAATATAGGGATCCAGTTTCTGTATTGTGACCGAATAACCCCTTGCCTGCAGGAGTTTAGCCAGGGAAGCTGAAAGAGTTCCTTTACCCAGTGAGGAAGTTACTCCTCCTGTTACGAAAATATATTTAACTTCTGCCAAAACAAAAAATGATTTTAAATTTTCCTTTGTTCATGATCTAATCATCCAGGCCTGACTGGTCGATCATTTTGACTTTTTCCTCGAATATTTTTATCATCTTCTTTGCGTTCTCTATTTTATCTTCCACTTCGCGGATCATGTTATCGGCTTTGGTCGATTTTGCAAAGAATCCGATATTGTTTTCCCACAGTACTATGTCGTTCTCAAGCTGTTTTATACGGGTCAGGAATTTGTCACGTTCATTCCTTACTTTCCGTGATGCTTTGGGATTTGATTTGAGATTTTCAAGTTTATTCCTGTATTTAAGGATGCTTTTATCATCATCCCCGATTTTCAATTTATCAAATTCCTTATTCAGGGCATTCCTGTATCTGTTGGTTATTTCTTCTTTTTTGTTGAAGGGGACAAAACCTATTTCTGTCCATTTCCGCTGAAGATCCTTCAGTTTTTCGAAGGCAGCCTGAACATCCTGTCCGGGCTCAAAGCTTTCCAGTTCTTCGATGATGGCAATCTTTGCCTTCAGGTTGTCTTCATATGAGGTATCTAGTTCGGCGAAATGACCGGATTTTCTCTCAAAGAAATGATCGCAGGCCTTTCTGAATCTTTTCCAGCACTTGTCTGATTGTTTTCTGGGCACCGGGCCTACTTCCTTCCATTCCTTCTGAAGTCTGATAAGCGTGTCTGATGTCTCCTTCCAGTCGTTACTGTCCTGCAGAGCTTCAGCCTGAATACAGAGGTTGATTTTCATCTGGAGGTTGTTTTGCTGGATCTCCTTATTATCGGCATAAAAACCTCTTTTCTTTTCGAAAAAAGCATCACAGGCATCACGAAATCTCTGGTATACCTTGTTATTCTGTTTTCTGGGAGCAAATCCGATAGTACGCCACATCTTCTGCAGTGCAACTATCTTGTCGGCTTTATCGTCAAACTCCCTGAAGTTTTTTATTTCCGATTGATTTATGGCCTCGACCTCCTCGCAGAGAGCAATTTTTGATTCGAGGTTCTTTCTCTGTTCCTCTTTTTGTTTTTCGAAATATTCGTGGTGTCTTTTATTTATCTGGGATGTTATCTCCCTGAATCTGTCCCACAATTCGTTTTTTGATTCCTGAGGAACGGGGCCTATTTCCCGCCACTGGTTGTGATAATCCTGCAGAAGTCTGAAAGCATTAACAGGATTTGGCTCGAGGAGAAGCTCTTCAGCCTTTTCACAAAGTACTACCTTCGCCTCCATATTCTTCTTAAGATCGAGATCACGGAGTTCTTTGTTGATTTTAATGTAATCGTAGAAGATCTCGACATTGTGATGGTAATTCTCCCAGAGGTCCTTGAGCGAATTTTGTGGGACGATACCTGTTGAATGCCACTCATTCTGCAGTGAACGGAATTCCTGAAAAGTTTTGTTTATTGATTCCTCGCGGTTGACAAGTTCTTTAATCTTGTCTATTATGTCATATTTCTTTTTAAGGTTCTCAATTTTTTCGGCTTCCTGAACCTTGTTATAGTCTGATCTTTTCTCCCTGTATTTTTCCAGAATATGTTTTATGCGGGCTTCATCGGGATCTATCCATGCCCGGTAATCCTCCGCTTTTCCACCGTCAGCAAGGAATTTATTCTTACGATCGTCAGCTTCCTGTTTGAGTTTTTTATAAAAAAGAACCTTTATACGCTCAACATCACCCTTTATCTCAGACGGAGGCCTGTTTTCAATTATCAGGATAAGTGTATCAACAAGTTCAAGCTTGGAATACCCTGAATAGTCGACAGGAGGAAGTCCTGAATCATCACCTTCGTCCGACTCTTCTTCAGTTTCAGACTCCTCAAGCTCCTGATTTCTTGTTGTGCGCGGTCTCTTTCTTGTTTTTTCTTCCTTTTCACCTTCGCCTTTGGGTTCTTCGTCTGCTGTTTCAGGTGAATCGGATTCTTTCGCTTTTTCAGCCTGTTCGTTTTTCTCAGTTCCGGAGGCATCATCAGATGCCCCGGATTGTTCTTCATTCAGAACAGAGTCATCCGGATCTTTCTCTATCATTTCCAATCCTTTCTTGTTTCGCTCTCATTACTCTTCGATGGTCATCAATTGACCACAAAATTTTAACGGTACGAAAATATTGAAATATTTATTAAAACTCAAAGTTTTACATAAAAA
Source organism: Bacteroidales bacterium (assembly GCA_016936435.1). Classification (GTDB taxonomy): domain Bacteria; phylum Bacteroidota; class Bacteroidia; order Bacteroidales; family VadinHA17; genus LD21. Next base: position 28,150 of record JAFGXX010000129.1, on the reverse strand, counting down.
AGCGGCAGCCTCAAAAATCCTGTGCCGGCACATTGTATGATGATTTTTTACCGCAAACATCGGAAATCATTTTTTCAGATCAGGTTTTCTCAATAAATAATATCTTTGAATCCAGCTTAATTACGCCAATACAGGTTTAAAAGTTTAATACGTACAAGCAATGGAAACAAAAGACATCATAATCTTTGCAGTAATCCTTCTGGCAGCCGGATTTAACTTATACAGAAGATATATGAAAAAGAAGGCCGGAGAGGATAATGGCAGTACCGGAACACCCGGAGCAAAAGGTTCGTTTTCCGGTAATAATGATGACGACTATGAGCCTTATTCAGGCCGGCGTAACAATTAATTTCTGTTTTTTGAGATAAGGTGCCTCAGCGGATTTACTATTTTCTGCAACAACCTGAGGTCGTCGGTGACTACTTCTGCTATTCCCTGCATGTTTTGGGTAAAATCCAGCTTTTTTCCGTACAATGTGGTCAGACCATCAGGCAGTGAGACTTCGATCATGTAGGAGTCGCCTGAGGGGACCAGCGATTTTGATATGATAACGCCTCTTACCATTCCGTATTCGAGATATGGATAGCCACTGAGTTTAATATTTACATCACGTCCGACAGTGACTTTGCCCGAACGCTGCATACTTAGTTTTATCCTCCCTATGTAATCGCCGGTATCTTCAGGTACCACTGTAAGAACAGGCTCATCGGCCAGTACAGCCTGATTTTCGCTCCAGTACCTTGTAAAAGTTACAACGCCATCGAATGGAGAAACGAGAAGGTATTTATTTTTCCATATTTTCGTTTCAGCAACAAGGTTCTGCCAGCTTTCGTATAGTTGGGAAGCCAGTTTTTCACGTTCCTCTTCTCTCATAATAATATAATCCTGCAGGATCTGGCGTTTTTGGGTCAGTACGATAGTCTGTGACGACTCTTCCAGCTTCACTTCCTGCAGAGAGAGCCTGCTGCTGTTCCATGCCTGCCGTGAAACTTCCCAGGCGCTTTCTGAAATAACCTTATTGTTGAAAAGAAGAGAATCCCTTCTGTATTTTTTCAGTTCCAGTCCGAGGTTTTCCTCAAGAAATCTTTCCTTCGTTCTTAAACGTCCTATGTGATCATTCAAAGCCGATATTTCTTCAGATGCCGATTTGATCCGGTAACCGTATATATCATTTTTTACATACGTGTTATAGTCGGTAACCGACCTTAGAAATGAAGCGTAAAAAGGCTGAATTTCACCGAGTTGTGTCAGAACAGGAAGGTCTTCGGGATCCAGGTCCGCAGGATTATCCAGCGTATCCGTAACTGTAACGAGAATTCCTAATTCTTCAATTGATGCTGCTGTCTGCATGACGGCCAGAATAGTGTTTTTCGAAACCTTTTGCCCGTTTTTTACGTATAATTTAATAATGGGCCCTGTTATTTTTGATACAAGTGTTGCCGGAGGAAAGGTGGTCGTAATTTCAACAGGAGCAGGTATGATGTCGGGGTATTTAATGAGCCACGACAGTATGAGTAGAAGTATAAAAACGGATGAAATAACAAAGGTCCCCAGGCGTACAATTTTACGTGGTGGATTGGAGATAATCTCGCTTACCTGGTCGGAATATAATATATCAACTTTCTTTTCTTTCATAGTCCGGTCTCAGGTTCCCAGTTCCAGCTGGTTTTTAATCAGGTTGTAATAGGGTCCGTGGTTATCGATCAGATCCTGGTGTGATCCGAGTTCCGCTATTCTGCCCCCGTCCATTACGGCTATAATGTCGGCATCACGCACTGTGCTGAGGCGATGAGCGACGATAACTACCGTTTTATTATTAAAGAAGCTTCCGAGGTTTTCTACAATTGCTTTTTCTGTTGCGGCATCGAGTGAGTTGGTAGCTTCATCGAAGATCACAAAGCGGGGGTTTTTATAAACTACCCTGGCAATCAGAAGTCTCTGTTTCTGACCCTCGCTCAGACCATGACCGTTGGCTCCTATTTTTGTATTGTAACCCAGAGGCAGAGACTCGATGAACCCTCTTATATTAGCTGTGTCAACAGCATGGATCATTCTGTCCTCGTCGAATTCATCTATACCGGGGGCAATATTGTAAGCTATTGAGGCAGGAAAGAGGTATCCGTCCTGCATCACCGCTCCCGTATTTTCACGCCAGATCTTAAGGCTCAGGTTTGAGAGCCGGGTATCTCCTACCAGCACTTCTCCCGCAACTGGCTCATAGAAGCCCAGAAGCAGTTTTAAAAGCGTTGTTTTACCGCTTCCGCTTGCCCCGACAATAGCTGTTATTTTATTTTCCCCTATGTGAAGGTCGATATCCTTAAGGACGAAGGGTGATCGTGGTCCTTCGTACTGAAAAGATACATTATTAACAAATATCTCCTTTTTGGCGGGCAGTTTTCTTACCTTCATCTCAGGCTCCGGCTCTTCGTCGTCCATCTCATGAACCTCGGAAAGCCTGTTCAGGCTCATTGAAGCATCCTGTGATACCCTGAAGAAACCTATAATCTGGCTTACCGGGATGTTGAGCTGTCCGATAATGAACTGGACGGCGAGCATCATGCCGAGAGTCATCTCTCCCTTAAGCACTGCCGTAGCTGCAACAATTGTAATACACAGGTTGGTAACTTCATTTATGAATGTTGCCCCGGCTGACTGATACTGGATAATGCCAAGACCTTTGGTTTTAAGCCGGAAAAGTGAAGCCTGCAATCCTTCCCAATCCCAACGCATGCTTCTTTCACTCTGGGTGAGTTTTATTTCCTGCATACCGTTCACCATGTTTATCAGCTTGCTTCCGGCTGCTGACATCTGTTTGAATCTCTGGTGGTCGAGACGCTCGCGGGGTTTCATGAAAAGCGAGACCCAGGTTATGTACAGTAGTGATCCGGCGATGAAAAGCAGGAGTATTTTTAAACTGTAAATGGCGAGGACAATACCAAATATCAGCATGTTAAACAATGAGAACAGTATGCTTAAACTGGCTGATGTCAGGAATTCTTCGATCCTGTTGTTGTCATCGATACGCTGTAGTATGTCTCCTGTAAGCTTTGTGTCGAAGAAAGCTACCGGCAGCGACATAAGTTTCTGGAGGAACCCTGATATGACTGCCACATTCACCCTTGTACCTATATGCAGGAGAAGCCATCCCCTTATGAACTCGACCGACATTCTGCCCACTACCAGGGCCAGTTGCGCAAAGAGAATGAGATAAATAAAATTTATATCGCTGTTGTTTATACCTATGTCGATCACCGACTGGGTAAGAAATGGAATGATAAGCTGGATCATGCTTCCGATAAGGAGCCCCAGGATAAGCTGGAAAAGATATTTATCGTAAAACCGGAAGTATTTAAAAAGAAACCTGAATCCTCCTTTTTTTTCCTTCTCGCCTTCTGTTTCCATCAGGGCCGGGGTGGGTTCAATAATCATTGCGAGCCCTGAGGGTTTGTCGTCGGTGATGGTTGTTGCCCAGTTTTTGATAAATTCCTCCTTCGTGTATTTGACAAGTCCCAGAGCCGGGTCGGCTGCCCAGATTTTATCCCTGCTTATACGGTAAACAACAATAAAATGCTTCTGGCGCCAGTGCACTATACATGGAAGAGGGACTTCTGAGCTAAGTATTTCGAAAGGTATCTTTACTCCGATAGTCCGGAATCCGAGTGCATCAGCAGCTTCAGAAAGGCCAAGAAATGAAACGCCTTCGCGGGTTATATAGCATTTTCTGCGGATGGATTCAAGTGAGAAATTCTTTTTGTAATAACCAGCAACCATTTTAAGGCATGCCGGTCCGCAATCCATGGCATCAGGCTGTTTTACAAAAGGAAATGACATTTTTCCGGCTGAAGAATTATCAGCGATAAAGATATGATTTTTTGCCATAAACCTTAACTTACGCCAATAAATTCGATAGTTGGGGAATCTTACATAGTTTTGCCTCCCGGAAATATTATATTTGTCATTTGCTTTGCTATCTGCACGGGGTTGTTTAAAAGATATTCAGATAAAAGTATCATCAGGGGAATTAAGGACCAGGATGACAAAATCCTGAACTGGTTGTATGACAATTATTACCAACCGGTAAAAAGTTATGTGACCAAAAACAGCGGGACAGCCGATGATGTATCCGATGTGTTCCAGGATTCGATAATAGTACTTTACAGGCAGATATGTGAAGATAAACTGGAACTTACAACCGATCTTAAGGGGTATTTTTACAGTATTGCCAGAAATACCTGGAACAACAGTCTGCGCAAGAAAAAGAAGACCCTCGAACTGCACCCGGAAATGCCCGATGACTCACCATCAGAGGAAGCTGCCGACATGGTGTTCGAGAGGATCGTAAGCCGGGCCTTTGAAAAGCTGAGTCACGATCATAAGAAAGTACTTACCCTGTTTTCTGAGGGTCTTTCCTATGAAACAATAGCCGTGAAACTGAAGCTGAAGAATGAAACCTATGCCAGACGCAAAAAATACCTTGCCAAAGAGGCATTACTTGAAATGATGAAGGAAGATCCTGAATATCATGATCTTTTTAACTTCCGAAGGTAGAAGAACAAAACGAACCCGGATATTGCCAGAAGAATGCCTGACACGAGAGTAATTCTTCTCATGTTGCTGAAAAGAGGAGAGTTATCTCCGAATATCACCAGTGTCGACCAGAAATAGGGATGTGATTTAAGCTGATTGGCATTTTTAAGATATTTGTTCCTTGCTTTTCTGAGGGCGAGGTTTTTTTTCATACCTTTTTCCAGATTATCGTAAAAAAGTTTGACAATATCTGTTCCTGATTTGTCATCCACTTTCCAGAGCGACAACACCACTGATTGAGACCCTGAATAAAGGAATCCTCTTGAGAGGCTCAGAATTCCTTCGCCTGTTGAGAGAAGACCGCTTCCTGTATTGCATGAACTAAGAACTACCATACGTGCTCTGAGAGGTATCCCGTAAACCTCGTAGGTATAAAGCATCCCGTCATTGGCGGTATCGCGAAGTGTTGAAAAAAGCATGGCCGAGTTCATGGGATTCTGGTCGTCAAGAATAGTATGCATGGCCAGGTGAATTATCGAATAATCTCCGGCCTTATCCTTGTAAAGGGTCTCGGTTGCTTCATCATGCAGGTGAACATCCCCTTTCGCAACATGAGCAGCATATTCGGCTTCATTTCTGGCAAAGGGAAGATCGGGTAGAAAGTTCGTTTCAACCATTCTTCTGATGAGCGTGTCATACTTCATCCCGGTCATGTAGGATGGCGCAAAGGCAACCATATTTTTTACTCCGGATTCCCTTCTGCCAAGGTTCTCATTCATAAAAGCAGCTGAATAAGCATAGGAGATATTATAGTCATTCATTAAATAATCCAGCTTGCGGTAAAGTAATTCATTGCCCTGGTATTTGTCTGAGAGGAAAGTTTCAAAAGGAAGATAGGACAGAATATTATCAGTGGAAATGAGCAGGTTGCCGGAGATAAAATATTTTTCTAAAGGGGCGATCAGGATCATGTAAAGTTCGTAGCCTGTATTCTGAAACCTGTCAAATTTTGATCTTGCCGATTTCGACAGGGAAGGTTCTGAAAGAAGAATCCTGAAATCATTAAGCTTCTTCATGAATGAAGAATCGGTGGCGACAGTTATCATTTTATGGTACTTCCTGTTCGCAAGGAAGATATACAGAATGGAATCGGAGATGACGTAGTTTATATAGTTGGTGTTACGACCGGTTATTGAGGGAATATCCTTCATTGCAGGGACCCTGGTACTGTATTTAAGTGTATAGTAGCCCGGGAACTCTTTTTCAAATGTCTTTATAAGCGAATCCCTGCCGGCAACAGCAGAAAGCATTTTTTCATTCCACGACCCGATAAGTGTTTTATCAGGTATTTCCTTCCCGTTTTCTTCAGATATTCTCGATCCGTAAAAGCCTATCATTCGCTGAAGGGAATTTTCTTTTTCAGCAAGCTTCTCAGGTATGTGGAACTGTATGGCTTTGAGTTGACGTGTGGTAGAAAGAAGTCCTGCCACCTTGCTTTTCTCAGCATACTCAAATGCTTTTCCCATGTAGTAGTCCTTACCTGTTTCTCTAAAGCAAAGCTCGTAATCACGTATGGCCAGAATGTATGCTTTTCTGTACCTGTCGCCAAGGATAATCCTGCTTTCTTCTTCACTGAGGTTAATCCGGATCTTGTCTATCAGTTCGATTATCAGTCCGGCAGTTTCTGCCGCTGATTCAAGAAACCTGAAGGTGTTACCGGCCTTGTACATATTCCATAAAATATCATGCTTCAATTGAAGTATGTTAAGTGAAATGCTTCCCGGATTGAGGGAATCGATAGGGGGATTGTCATAAAGAAACCTTTCCGGGTCACCTGTGCTTTTCCCTGAAAGCAATTTACTTATCATTCTGAGTGCCTTTTCATTGTCGCCGGTCCGGTAAAGTGCACGCGAATGTCCCGTCAGTATCTGGCTGATAATTTGTAAGTCTTCACTGTGTAAACTGACATATTCCTGAAGCCGGTCATATTCCCTGAGTGCCCGGCCTGCATCGGGTGAATAGAATGCCAGGTAACCTGCATAATTCTTGAGTTGCTGCAAATAAAACCTGGAATCGGTTCCGTAAACCTCTCCGGCCCTTTTAACAACCGACGCAAGAAGCTCCTCTCCTTCTGCTGTTTTACCTGATCTGCCCAGTTCCACCGCATGTGAATGTAACATATTAAAAGCCAGATCAGAATTATTATTTACCGCGAGATCTATCCCGAGGGCAAGATATTCTGTAGCCTTTTCCGAGAGCCCCAGATAGCCATAGGTGATGGCAAGGCTGTTTATCAGATTTATATAATTATCGTCGGGAGGAAGGTTGTTTTCTTTATTCTCGGATTCTGCATTTTCAAGATATATCCTTGCCTTGGCATACTCCCCCATTCGCGCATATCCAACACCTGTTACCGTGTAAAGGGTCCTGAGAGTTTCAGAAGGATAATGCAGGGTGCCGGCTGATTTTGTGATTCCGATCGCACGGAGAGAATAAGCGGCGAAATTTTCGTGATCGAGAAGCTCTGTTGAAGCAACAGCCATTGAAGTAAGAGCTTCAATCATTTCTACTCCGTCATTTCTGAAAAGCAATCCGGCAAGTCCTGTATACTCGGTCATATAGTTTATTACCTGGATATATTCTCCCAGATAAGTGCACGCTATTCCTGCATTAAAGAGTGCCTTTCCGTAAACATCATCCGTTACCCCGATGATCTTTTTAAGTCTTATGCTTTCCTGGAGATCAGGCAATGCCTGCCTGTGACGCGAGGCCAATAACTGACAAACCCCGGAATAATACAAAATATCAGCCTGCAGTGAGGTGTCGGAGCTATGCAGTATCAGGGATTTCTTAAGACTGTCGGAAAGCATAATCAGGCCTCGTAAATCACCCCCGGAACTTAACAGCCGGATCTTTTCCCTTATATCTGAAGTGTTACTTCCGGGATTGTTCTGACAACCGGAGAAGCAGCCATAGCATCTGATTCCCGATGAATGGATACTCATGGAAATATCAGCCATAGCTGATGTCATGGCTGACATTGAAGCTGACAGGATGATAAATAATAATGCAAGAAGCTTTTTTCCCATCCCGATAATGAGTTATTCCCTCCGAAATATCTCAAAAATATCTGTTATAATCAAATCGACCCCTTTCATTTCAAAAAATACACCTTTGTAATTAAATGAAATATAGTTAGTTATAAAATAGTTGAAAAATAATTGATTTTTTCGTGTCACAAATCGGGGGGGTCTTACATGTAGTAGTGTAAAACAATTAATACGAACAGCCAAAAAAAAATAACAATAAAATCAAAAACAGAAGAAAATGAAAACAATGAAATTTAAAAAATCAGGTCAGTTTTTTGCTGAATTTGCTCTTACAGTTGAACAGATGAGAAAAGTACGCGGCGGTGACGGCGACGGAAGCGATCCTATTTTAATTCCACCCTTACCTCCGGTAAAAATCTGAACATTTTGACCAGGGTCCTGACAACAGTGTTGCGGACCGTTAATTTACGCTGAGCGGATAATTCACAACGTGAATATCCGGGAACTGCCGGGTTAAAGGCAGGTATGGAATAACTGCATCGCGGGTACAATCATTGCTACCCGGAATGTTGCAGAACTATAAATACAGAATATATGGATGCTTTAAGTCATAATGATCATGAATTAAGAAACTAAATACATGGAACTATATGAAGACAATTGACTTTTCATATTTCATCGAAAGGTATAATTCCGGTGAAATGAATGAAACCGAAAAAGAATGGTTCCTCAGGGAAATTGAGGGGAACAAATTGTTGCGTGATGAAGTTGAGCTGAGAGCAAAAACTGACAGAGTTCTCAATGAAACTTCTGTATTACGCATGCGTAATAAATTGCATGCCATTGAGATGCAGAGATCGGCACCTCCCATCCGGACTGTCAGACGCAAACATTCGCCCATCAGATATGCTGCAGCAGTTGGTGCTGTTATCGTGGCAGTGAGCATCTTTTTAGCCGGGAACAGAACGTTGCCGGCAGATGAACTGATCGACAGATATCATAAGCCATATGAGACAATTGCATCTGCACGATCTTTTTCAGATTCTCCGGACCGTGATTATCTGACGGCGCTCGATTATTTTAATATTCACGACTACGGAAATGCAGCAGACTATTTTCTGAAAGTGATCGATAAAGCACCCGGGGATATGGAATCGACATACCTGTACGGAGTTTCAAGTTTTGAGGAGGAGAATTTTCCGGTAGCCAGCAATTCATTCAACAAGGTAATCGACAACAACGACAACCTCTATATCGAAGATGCGCAGTGGTATCTGGCAATGTGCTATCTGAAGACAGACGAGACTGATAAAGCTGTTGAACAGCTAAGTATTATAAGCAAAACCGAGAGCCTTTACAGAAAACAGGCACGGAAAATACTCAAACACATTAAATAGCAAACCTGCAACCTGAAACCTATTCTACGTCGAAATGAAAAAGGCAAGCCGGGATATTGATTCTGAAACAGAAAACAGCGTGTCCGACACTCTGTCAGTTGTCAGCGCAGTTCATTGTCCTTTGCTTTTATCGGGTATGTCGCATGAGGTCAGAACACACATGAATTCGATAGTTGCCTTTTCTTATCTGTTGAAGAATAATGATTTTGATGATACGGAAAAGGAAGATTTCAGCAAACAGATCCTTTCATCATGTGACCAGTTGATTCAACTGATGGACAATTTTCTCGATTCTGCAATTATTGATTCCGGTGCAACCAGTTCGGGGCTAAAAGAATGCAAGCCAGAAAACATACTTAATGACCTCATGTCAGAATTCAGAGACATCCTGTCAAGGGAGGTTCATAAGGGTGTTGTACTAGTGGCGGAAAGCAGTTACGGTGATCCCGGAATCGTCAATATCGACAACGACAGGGTTTTCAGGGTAATAAGGATACTGTTCCAGAATGCGCTGAGGAATACTCATTCTGGATACATAAAAATTGGTTACACTTACAGGGACAATATCTTAACGTTCCATGTTATTGACTCCGGCCAGGGTTATTCCAAATGCAAAGAATTTCTTCATACTGAGGATCTGAATGAATCGCTTACCCAGTTCAACGATACAGTTACAGCGATCAATATAACCCTGGCCAATCAGCTTATCTCTATCCTGGGAGGAACTGTGTGGATTGAATGCAACGGCATTACAGGCTCGGCTATCTATTTTACTGTACCCGTTAAAACAATTGCAGCAAGCCAGGAGATCAGCATAAACAGATACGTCAACCCTATGATGGCTATCTGAATACCATAAGCATTACTGTCTGATGCAACCATGCATGAGTATTATAAGGGTATCTTTAACCGGATACCCTTTTTTATTTATTTCCCGTGGCGATTATTTTCACTTCTGTCCTCCTGTTGAGCTTTCTTCCTTCATAAGTGACATTATCGCCTATCGGAGAAGTGTTACCATAGCCTTTATATTTCAATACAGAAAGCGAAATTCCTTTTTCTTTCAGATAGCTGACAACAGAAAGTGCTCTTTTTTCGGAGAGTAGCAGGTTATGTTCATCGGTACCGGTAGAATCGGTATAACCTCCAATTTCAACAATTATCCCGGGATTATTTACAATAAGTTCCGCCAGATTGTTGAGCTCTTCAACTGATTCCTTTCTGAGTTCCCATGAATCAACTTCGTAGAATACATTTGAAAGGAGCATTTTCTCACCTGCCTTAAGTGGTTTCAGGTTTATCCTCTTTATCAGCGGCTCGAGGGCAGAATGCAGTCCTTCAAACATAAAACTCTCGGAGTGAATAAGATAGCCCTCTCTGGTTACGTTCAGACCATAGTTATTACCTTGTGGAAGACAAACCATGAAATTGCCTTTTTCGTCGGTTGTGCTTTTTACTGTAACCCTGCTGGTTGAAAGGTTAATAAGTTCATATTCTGCCCTTAGTGCTATCCCGGTTTCACTGTCGCTTACCCTTCCCTTAAGGTATGAAACAGGATTAGGCCGGACTGACTCGTCAAGTTCGAAGAAGAATATATCCTTGCCGTAGCGGCTGTCGCGCCGCGAGGAAAAATATGCTTTCTTACCTGCGGCATCGATTACCAGACCTGTCTCGTCGTTGGAAGTATTAACAGGATATCCCAGGTTTTTCGGCACCGTCCATGTTGAATCATATAGCATCGTTGTCATGAAAATGTCGAAACCGCCCATACCTGGAAGACCGTTGGAAGCGAAATATAGAGTCCGTCCGTCGAAATGAATGAAGGGCGACATCTCATCGTATTGTGTGTTTATAACATCACCGGGGTTGACAGGAACGGACCATGAACCATCCTGCCTGAGTATAGAATACCAAAGATCTTTTCCGCCTCTTCCTCCGGGTCTGTTGCTCGAAAAGAAGAGCATAGTGCCGTCTGCACTTATCGAAGGAGTTGATTCCCACGAGGGTGAGTTTACAGGTGACCTGAGGTTCTGCGGCACTGACCATTTTCCTTCACGGAGGGATGAAAAATAGAGATCGCAGCTTCCCATTCCGCCTGATCTCTCGCAGGCTGTAAAATACATGTATGTACCGTTCGATGACAATGTCTGTGCCCCTTCATTTGATCTCGTGTTAAGGGGATCTCCGGCATTAAATGCATTACCCCATCCTTCTTCGGTGAGGTAGCTGACATAGAAATCTTCATGCGTTCTGCCCATCGTCCTTGCTGTTGTTCCGGACCACAACTGGCGTGTGAACATAATTGTCTGACCGTCGGCAGTTATTGAAGGCCAGTATTCATCATCCGCTGTATTTATTCCCGGGCCTATATTTTCGGGATTAAATTTCACCGGTTCGTTTACGGCTTTCATCGCAAACTCACAGTTGACAATATTCTTTTGAGCCTGGAGCCTGTTTTTTTCTGAAACACCAGACTGAGACAGATATCTTTTATAATGTTTCAATGCATTAGCGTAGTCTCCTGACATGAATTCAGAGGAGGCGAGCATGAAAAAAACAGGTTTATAACTAAGTGAATCAATCTTCAGGGCAGTCGAGTAACTGGTTGCTGCCGCACTGAAGTCCCTTTTTTTTGTATAGAGCTCTCCGAGCATCATATAGACTTCATAGAATCCTGTATCATACTCAAGGGCAAGTCTGAAAGTTTCCTCCGCCTTGTCAAGATTATTATAATCATAGTATGTCATAGCCTCATGATATGTTTTTATGGCCTTGTTTGATGAGGTATGAAGTCTCTGGGAATAAATCTTTTCAGAGGCGAAGCATGATGAAAGAAAGATCAGTATGAAGAAAAAATATTTCATCCTAGGGAATGTGCATGAATTTATGGACCTGAAGAGATAACCTCCAGATCGGGTTTTGTCTGATATAGCTGACAATTGCGGGTATAACGGATTCAAATACGCTCCATTCGGGCTGGAGAAAAAGATGACACTCATCCCTGACCAGGAGCCTTGATTTCTCCGCCCATTTAAAATCATCATCTGTTTGTATAATTACCTTAAGTTCATCTGCCATCCTGTGGTTTTCAGGGAGCGGAGGTCTGTGTATCTTGGGAGAGAGGCATATCCAGTCCCATTTACCGCTCATCCTGTGAGCCCCGGATGTTTCAAGATAAGTACAAATATTGTTCCTTTTTAAACTTTCGCACAGGTGATCCAGGTTCCACATAAGGGGTTCGCCTCCTGTTACGACTACAATACGGGCGCCTGAAGCAACCGCATTATTAACAATTTCATCAATATCGACCAGAGGATGCTTATCAGCATCCCATGAAAAGGAAGTGTCACACCAGCTGCATCCGATATCGCAACCGGCCAGACGAATTAAATAAGCCGGCTTACCGGCATGAAAACCTTCTCCCTGTAAAGAGTAGAATTCTTCTGCAAGAGGCAGTTTCTCTCCTTCTTTTTCTGTCTTTCTGCTTATCAAGCTGCAACAATAATATGAACCGGTCCTTTTTCCTTCAGCATAAACGTTGTCAGCACAGACAATATTTCGCTGGAATTCTTTCACTACGTTATACTGTCATTTGCCGGAACCGAATAGCAGTTTATATTCTCTAATGGCAGCCGGTCTGACCCAGTCTTCAGGAACAATTTTCCAGTTATTGTATTTAAAAGGTCTGATTGTCCCGTTACTTTCAATCTCTTTCATAATATAGTAACGAAGATCCTTTTCGGTTGAATTTGTTACTCTCGACATAAGATCTGCGGATTTTATACCAGCTCCTTCAGTAAGGTGACCTCCTCCCCCATTACCCCGGTATGAATTCAATGCCACACTATAGGTTTTCTTCTCATCGAAAACATCTCCGTTGCTCAGGCGAAATATCGTAACTTTCTGTCCGTCAGGCTTTGAAGCATCGACGACATAGTCTAATCCGACAGCGGAATCAAAATTATAAGACTGGTTTCTGAGCCATACTTCACCGTTGACCAGAATGGGTTTACCATCCTGCCCAAGGCGTAATTTCAGAAGATAATCCGACTCACTTTTCATCGTATTAATCCATTCCGAGTAAGAATATTCAAGGTATTTTCTAATCTCCAGTCCTGTCAATTCCATGGTGTAGAGCATATTTTCAAACCTGTAAAGCTTGAACATGTCGCCAACTGTCACGGGGCCTTTTTCTATACTCACGTCGAATGACAAAGGAGCTGCAAATGAAATTGCGGCACCGGTGATCTTCATCTGTATATTGTGGATCATATCAACGAATGCCGACGATCCGAAATATGCGTCGCGTGATGATATTGTTGAAGTACAGTTCCCGATCACCTTATCGACATATTCCCGTAATTTTTCATCATATGATCTGAATTTTTCGATGAATCCGGGATCAGGTTCATAATTTCCGACGTCGATGATCGTTCCTTTTACCGATTTGAGTTTTAACCCGGTTAACCTGTTGCCCGAAAATTCAATGTCGGCACGGGCCAGAACTTCCGATCTGCTTCCTCCGTTAAGTATCAGAATGGAATCTCCCCTGGCATTAACGAATTTTTCATTTGCTATTCTGTGGTCGTGTCCGCAAAAAATGATATCAAATCCCGGCACATTGTATGCCACGGCGGCCGAGCCGTTCTCCATAGGACCTTGTCCTATAACTTCTTCAACAGCATCACTGTTCCAGCCTGAATGGAAGAGACCTGCAACGAGGTCGGGTTTCTGCTTCATTATTTCAGGCATCCACAACCTTGCTGTTTCAACCATATCACGGAACTCAATACCTGAATATAACTCTTCCGGCAGCCAGGTCGGAACTGCAGGAGTTATTAATCCCAGTATGGCAATTCTGAAGCCCTCACGTTCTATAATTACATAAGGTGTAAAATAAGGATTACCTGTTCGTGTATCCACTGCATTTGCTGCCAGCATCGGGAAATCATATTCTTCCGAAAGCCTGTCGTAGACATCATGTCCGGCTTCAATATCGTGATTACCAACAGTTGTTGCATCGAAGTCGAGCCAGTTCATGGCTTCAGACAGAAGGTGCGGAGTGACTGTATCGATGAAATTATAATAATAAACAGATGGTTGTCCCTGCAGGTTATCACCGTTGTCAAGGAGAACAACAGATTCACCTTCTTCCCTTAGTTGTCGGATATAGCTTGCCGAATTTGCGAGAGAAGACCGGAGAGGCTGTTTACCGATATAATCGTAAGGCAGGATAACACCATGGAGATCAGTGGTCTGGATGACAGACAACTTAATTTCCCTTCTGCCCGTGCAGGCGGAAAACAATAAAACTATAAATAAGGTGTATCTGAATATAGATCCTGATATGCTTTTCATTATTTTCAGATTATATAAACAATTTACATTAAAAAGATAGCCAAAAATACACATATTTGTGCAAATAAAAGCCTTATGGTCAGAACAGGTCTTGATGTAATGGCAGAAAAACTGCCTCCGCCTCTCAGAGGAAAGCGGATAGGTATACTTTGCCATGCTGCGAGCGTCACAGGCAAACTGATCCATATCACGGAGGTCTTTTCAGAAAGGAAAGATTGCAGGCTTACTGCCCTCTTTGGTCCGCAGCACGGCATGTTTGGTGAAACGCAGGATAATATGATAGAATGGGAAGGTTATGAGCATCCACATCTTCACATCCCGGTTTTCAGTTTATACGGAGAAAACCGCAGACCGCTTCCTTCCATGCTGGATCATATTGATGTTCTGCTGATAGATCTTCAGGATGTCGGAGCGAGACTTTACACATATATCTGGACAATTAAGGAATGTCTTGAAGCTTGTGCCCTTGCAGGGATCCCGGTCTGGATACTCGACCGGCCCAATCCCATAGGGAAATTGCCGTGCGACGGACCGGTTCTCAAGGAAGATTTCTTTTCATTTGTGGGAGGAGCCTCCTTCCCTCTCTGTCACAGGATGACTATTGGTGAAATGTCGCTGTGGATAAGGGAAAAGTATATCCCTCATTGTGATATTAATGTTGTATGGATGGAAGAATGGAGAAGGGACACACTATTTAGCGAGACCAGGCTTCCGTGGGTGATACCATCTCCTAACATGCCAACCCTGAATACTGCTATAGTATACCCGGGGACGGTGCTTTTGGAAGGAATGAATATTTCAGAGGGAAGGGGCAGCACGATACCTTTCGAACTTTTCGGAGCTCCCTGGATCAACAGCCGGAAGTTATCAGAAAATCTTAAGGAAAGGGATATTAAAGGATGCAGATTCAGGGAGCACAGCTTCATACCTGTTTTTAACAAATTTTCCGGTCAGTTGTGTCATGGTCTTCAGATACATGTTACAGAACCAGAGAACTATCAACCTGTTGCAACTGCCCATCACGTAATTGATGCAATTTTTAAAACGTCGCCGCCCGGACTTACTGAATTCAGGAAGCCACCGTATGAGTATGAGGAAAAACTGATGCCTTTTGATATCCTGTCGGGCGACAGCGGGATGAGAGAAACCCTGATGCAGAGACTCGATCCGGTAACTGAGATTGAAAGATGGCATGAAGAGATATCTGAATTCATGAAAGAATTCAGTGCTTTATCGGCGTATGAAGGTTAAGGTCGAACCTTTTATTTATCGGGTTGAAGAAGTTGAAAAATTTTTTCTATCAGCTGGCCTGAGAATATGGGTTTGATTATATAGTCGTCGAAGCCTGAGGCGATCAGTTCTTCCATGTCTCCGGAGAGGCTGTAGGCAGTCTGAGCGATAATCCTTATATCGTGTGCGGATTCCCTTATTTTGGCTGCTGCTGTATATCCATCCATAACCGGAAGCTGGATGTCCATAAGTATCAGGTCAATACCGGGGTCGGAAGCAGCAATGCCGACAGCTTCCCTTCCATCGCCTGCATTTAGGAGTACAGCGCCTGTCTTTTCAAGTATTTTATTAATATAAAGCCGGCTCGACAGGTCATCTTCAACGATCAGTATTTTCTTTCCCTTGAGTGTCTCCGGTGTCATATCATATTATTCAAATAATCCTTCGTCCCTCAGAAGCAGCAGGATAGCAGAATGGGGGACTACCATGTATTTTTCCCTGTTGAATTCAATCTCGATGGCGCTGCTCTGAAGGTAAACAGCCTGATCACCTTCACGAGGCTGCAGAGGTACATATTTGGGTTCATCAGTTCTGTTCTTCCAGGGTTCATCCTGATCATTTATCGAAGGTATAGGATAACCCGGACCGACTTTCACGACATAACCTAACTGTACCTTTTCATTCTCATTGACACCCGGGGGCAGATACAAACCACTTTTAGTTTTTGATTGCGGAGTCTTGGGTTTGATAAGAATACGGTCACCAATTACGATTAGTTTGTTAAGATCTTTTTCATCAAGTAATACTCCCATTCGACACCTCCTGTTGAAACAAAAGTATTATTTTTTGGCAAAATACTGCATTTAGGAAGACCGGTTTTATTAATATTACTTTTTAAACTGCTATGCAAATTATCAGATCATGTCATCACCCGAAGCTTTCCGGAGCATAGATACGGTTTCTGAAGGTCTTTATAAGGAAAAGGGCAGCCGTTTTGTTGCGACAGCCTACCCCGTTTCAGACGAAGACGAAATAAAGGATATCATAGATTCGGTAAGGAAGGAACATCATGAGGCCAGGCATCATTGTTACGCTTATATCCTGGGCGCAGGCAGTGAACGATGGCGGGCAAATGATGACGGTGAGCCTTCCGGGACAGCCGGAAGACCGATTCTCGGACAAATACGGTCTTTGCATCTTACTAATATCCTCGTGGTAGTATCGAGATATTTCGGAGGGACTCTCCTTGGAGTCAGCGGACTCATAAACGCATACCGGAAAGCCGCTGCTGCTGCACTGGGTAATGCACGGATAAAAGAACATATAGTGCATCGTACATTCAGGATCACCTTTCCCTATACCTCGTTGAATGCTGTAATGAAGATCGTGAAGGATGAAAATATCATATTGTCATCGCAAGAGATTGATATTGAATGTTGTCTGACAGCAGAACTGCCTGTGTCAGGTATTGAAAGAATACTTCAGCGTCTTTCCAGGACAGAAGGATTGAAATACAGCTCCTGATAAACCGGACAGTCATCGGGATATTGTAAAAGTTGTTAATAAATTATCAACATTCACTCCTCCCCTTGCTGATCTTCAGTATTTTTATGTCCGGATCCGGATCACACAATAAAAATCCAAATCAATGAAAAACAGGAGTTTAGTTTCTATTGATGATTTCTCGAGCGAAGAGATCACCGAGGTACTCGACATGGCTGCCGACTTCGAAAAAAAGCCTGTGAGGAAGCTGCTCGAGGGTAAGGTTATAGCGACCCTGTTCTTTGAGCCTTCCACACGTACGAGGCTCAGCTTTGAAAGTGCAATAAACAGGCTTGGAGGTAAGGTGGTTGGTTTTTCGGATGTGTCGAGTTCGAGCGTAACCAAGGGAGAGACTCTTCACGACACAATAAGGATGGTATGCAGCTACAGCGACCTTATTGTGATGAGGCACCCGATAGAAGGCAGCGCCCGCTATGCAAGCGAGATTGCATCGGTACCGGTTGTCAATGCTGGTGACGGTGCCAACCAGCATCCTACACAAACGATGCTCGACCTGTATTCAATACGAAAAACACAGGGCAAGCTCGAGAACCTGAATATTTTCATGGTAGGTGACCTGAAGTATGGCCGTACGGTCCATTCCCTTATGATGGCCATGTCGAGATGGAACGCAACATTCAATTTTATATCGCCTGAAGAGCTGAGAATGCCCGAAGAGTTCAAACTTTATCTTGATAACCTCGGGCTTAAATATTATGAGCATACCGATTTCACCGACATCATTTCAAGAGCTGACATCATCTATATGACAAGGGTACAGAAAGAAAGATTCTCTGATCCCATAGAATATGAAAAAGTAAAAAACGTTTACGTCCTGAAAAATTCCATGCTGGCAAACACAAAGCCCAACATGAGGATACTCCATCCTTTGCCAAGGGTAAACGAGATCAATACCGATGTGGATGCCAACCCCAAAGCCTACTACTTCGAGCAGGCCCTTAACGGGGTTTTCACGAGACAGGCAATATTGTGTACATTACTTGGAATTAATATACGGGAGGATTAATGCTATGAAGGAACCAAAGCAATTAAGCGTCAGTGCCATACAGAACGGGACCGTGATAGATCATATACCGGCCAGGAACCTTTTCAAGGTAATTCAGATACTAGGGCTCGACAGGATTGACCATCAGATAACCTTCGGCACCAACCTCGAGAGCAAAAAACTTGGAAAAAAGGCAATTATAAAAATTGCAGATAAGTTTTTTGAGGATGACGATATTAACAGGATTGCCCTTGTAGCTCCTGATGCAAAGCTCAATATCATCAGAGGATATGAAGTTGTTGAAAAGAAGGTGGTGGAGGTACCCGACACAATAGTTGGAATTGCAAAGTGCATGAATCCTAAATGCATCACAAACTTTGAACCTGTGACTACGCGCTTCAGGGTGGTTTCAAAAAAGAACGTATCACTGAAGTGCCACTACTGCGAGAAGATAACGAACCAGGAGAATCTCCAGATAATTTAGCGCAGTCTGTCGTAAGACTTTACCAGTTCTTCATCTTTTCTTATTCCCCTGTAAGAGAGCCATGAGAGAATGAGAATCAGGGGCCCCACCAGAATATTAAAACCGGGCCGGAACGAACCTTCATAGTTCATCGCAACATTTGCATAGTAGTATGCCGAAGCCAGGATCAGTATACAGGAAAGCACGATACATACAGCCGCAAGTTTCATCTGAGTCCTTCTCTTTCTATAGAGGAACACCGTGGTTAAAGATATCAGGAATATTCCCAGGACAACGATGGTTATCAGCAGGAGAATATACAACGTTTCCTTTCCTCCCGTGCTGTTGGTCAGACTCAGCCCGCCGGAACCTATCGACAGAATGTTTTTTTGTCCGTCGGGGAATTTTATTATATGACAGTTAAGGAATATCCCCGACAATATAGTTGTCAGTATCAGGTAAAGTGTCTGAATTCTCTGGAACATGGCGATCAGTTTTTAGATTACAAAAATAATTGTTTTTAATCCAGGAATGTTTTACAGAACGAAGGAATATTCAAATCGTTAACTATAAAATTTTTATGATATTTTAACACTATTTTAAACAACCCTGAAACTATGTGACGTTCAAATTATCTACATTTGTGAAGTTCAGAAATCAGGGCTGCCGGATACGTTCTAACGCAGAATAAGTGGCGGTTAAAACAAATGATAAAAATACATAATCAGGCTTTATGAAGAATAATTCTAAGCGTACAATTACGGTATTGCTGATTTTTACAATAGCAGCCATTATATTTTATCCCAAGTATAAACCGCTGTTGAGTAATCTGTTCAGCAAGAAAGACCAGGCCCCTGCAGGTCCGAATCCAGGACAGGGTGGCAGAGGAAGCTTTGCGGCAGGACGTCAGATGCTGAATGTCAGCGGATTCCTGATTGAACCGACGAGCATGAGCGATCTGTACCGAAGCACAGGTCAGCTCAGGCCTGATGAAGAGGTCGATCTTGCGTTTGAAACCTCGGGAAAAATCGTCGGGATCAATTTTGCCGAAGGAACCCGGGTTAAAAAAGGCGATCTCCTGGCAAAAATGAATGACAAACCATTGCAGGCACAGCTTCAGAAGCTTATGGCCCAGAAAAAATTGTTGGAGGAAAAGGAATTCAGACAGCGTTCGCTTCTTGAGAAAGATGCAATAAGCCAGGAAAGTTATGACCAGATTGTAACCGAACTGCAAACGATGGAGGCAGATATAAATCTTATAAAGGCCAGGATATCGGAAACTGAACTTTACGCTCCCTTCGACGGAATTATAGGTATGCGCTACCTTAGCGAAGGAAGCTATGCCAATCCTTCGACAAAGATCGCCAGGCTGGTTAAAATAAGTCCTATTAAGATCGATTTCTCAATATCGGAAAGGTATGCCAATCAGGTGAATATCGGTTTCCCGGTGACCTTTACCCTGGAGGGCGACAACAAGATATACGAAGCATCAGTATATGCAGTTGATCCGAGACTGGATGAAGAGACACGTACAATTACGATCAGAGCCCTTCATCCGAACAGGAATGAGGAGCTTAAACCAGGACGTTTCGCACCCGTTACCCTGCTCCTTTCAAAGATCGACAATACCATTGCCATTCCGAGTGAAGCCATCACTCCTGAGATGGAAGGTGAAATGGTTTATGTTTACAGAAAGGGAAAGGCAGCAATCAGCAGAGTTACAACAGGTCTTCGTACCGAATCACTGGTACAGATAACTGACGGACTTAAATTCGGCGATACGCTCATTACAACCGGAATACTTCAACTCCGGCAGGGATTGCCTGTTGTCCTTGACACTCTTATAATTAATCAGTAATCAGCCAATACAGGTGAAATGAGTATATCATCAACAAGCATAAACAGACCGGTACTGGCTTCAGTATTTGCTATCGTAATACTGCTATTCGGGTTTGTAGGTTTTACATATCTCGGAATACGGGAATTTCCAAGTGTCGATCCTGCAATAATAACGGTAAGCACATCCTATCCCGGTGCAAATTCTGATGTCATAGAGACACAGATCACAGAACCCCTTGAACAGAATATCAATGGTATTCCCGGAGTCCGCACCCTTACAAGCGTAAGCAGCCAGGGAAGAAGCAATATTACCGTCGAATTTGAACTTTCAGTCGATCTCGAGACAGCTGCAAACGACGTGAGAGACAAAGTATCTCAGGCTACCAGGTATCTGCCCCGGGATTGTGATCCCTCAACTGTTTCAAAAGCTGACGCAGATGCGAACCCTATATTATTCCTGACAGTTGAAAGCAGCAAAAGATCATTGCTGCAGCTTTCTGAAATTGCAGACCTGACACTGAAGCAGCAGTTACAGACAATATCGGGTGTGAGCGGGGTCAATATCTTCGGAGAAAAAAGGTATTCGATGCGCCTTTGGATGGATCCGGCAAAACTTGCCGGATACGGTTTGACACCAATGGATGTCAGGAATGCGATAAGCCGCGAGAATGTCGAACTTCCCTCAGGTTCAATAGAGGGTACCAATACGCAGCTTACGATAAGGACTCTTGGACTTATGACCACCCCAAAAGAGTTTAACGATCTGATAATAAAACAGTCGGGAAGCAATATAGTGAGATTCAGTGATATTGGCAGGGCTGAGCTTGGGCCTGAAGATATCAGGGGAATTCTGAAAAGAGACGGAGTGCCCATGGTACAGGTTGTTATTGTACCCCAGCCTGGTTCGAATCATATTGATATCGTTGATGAAGTATACAGAAGGCTTGACTACATTAAAAAGGATCTTCCCGATGACGTAATGATCAATGTAAACTACGACAACACCAAATATATCCGTTCATCGATAAGGGAAGTGGAGAGTACTATTTACATAGCCTTTATCCTTGTTGTGATTATTATTTATGTCTTTCTGAGAAGCTGGAGGGCTACGCTGATCCCTATTCTTGTAATTCCGATTTCTCTTGTCGGATCATTTTTTATCATGTATGTGGCGGGATTTACAATAAACGTTCTTACCCTGCTGGCAATAGTCCTTGCAATCGGAATTGTGGTTGACGACGCCATTGTTGTTATGGAAAACATATACGTGAAAGTGGAATCGGGACTGCCTCCCATCGAAGCAGGACTAAAGGGCTCGAAGGAGATATATTTTGCAATTATTTCAACCACAATAACTCTTGTTTCTGTTTTTTTCCCGATAGTATTCCTTCAGGGTATAACGGGAAGGCTTTTCAGGGAGTTCAGTATTGTTATGGCAGGAGCTGTAACAATTTCAGCATTTCTTGCTCTCTCACTTACACCTATGGTGTCAACAAAGCTTCTTCGTCATGAAAAGCGCCACAGCTGGTTTTTCAGAAAAACCGAAAAATTCTTTGAGAGGCTTAACAAATGGTACCAGGATACATTGGCGATATTTCTTGAACATCGCAGATGGGCACTTGTAATACTTTTTGTTTCCCTGGGCCTTGTCATTCTTCTCTGGAAGACAATACCTGCTGAGATGGCTCCTCTCGAGGACCGTTCACAGGTATCCGTAAATATGTCGGCACCTGAAGGAGCCACCTATGAATACATGCTTGGCTATTCAGATGACATCGCGAAATTTGTCGAGGAGAAAGTACCGGAAAGACTAAGCTTCACACAGATGGTTCGGGGTGGCAGTTTTGCCATTATCAGGATAATGCTTGAAACACCTGATGAAAGGGAACGGTCACAGCAGGAGATTGCCGATGAGCTTGCAGTCGACCTGAGGACCAAAACCAAAGCCAGATCTTTTGTCCAGCAGCAATCTACCTTCGGAAGCAGGCGAGCAGGAATGCCTGTACAGTATGTTCTTCAGGCAACCTCCATCGAGAAACTGAGAGAGATACTTCCTGAATTCATGGCCAGAGTCAGTGAAAGTGAAATCCTTCAGATGGCTGATGTCAACCTTAAGTTCACAAAGCCCGAACTGAGAATACACATCAACCGCGATAAAGCCACAACTCTGGGGGTTTCAACCCAAAGCATCGGACAGACCCTCCAGCTTGCATTGAGCGGGCAGCGTTTCGGTTATTTTTTCATGAACGGAAAACAATACCAGATACTCGGAGAACTTGCGCGTTCAGACCGCAACAAGCCTCTCGACCTTAAATCTCTCTACGTCAGAAATGACAGGGGGGAAATGATCCAGTTCGATAATCTTGTAACCCTTACTGAAGAGACAGCACCTCCCCAGCTATACCGGTATAACAGGTTTGTTGCCGCAACAGTCTCCGCCGGTCTTGCCAGGGGAAAAACAATAAGTGAAGGATTGGAAGAGATGGACAGGATAGCGAAGGATGTTCTCGACGATTCATTCCGTACTGCTCTTGCCGGAGACTCCAAAGACTTCATGGAAAGTTCATCGAGCCTTATGTTTGCATTCGCACTGGCTCTTGTGCTTATATTCCTCGTTCTTGCCGCTCAGTTTGAGAGTTTTAAGGATCCGCTGATTGTTATGATGACTGTGCCACTTGCTCTAACCGGTGCCCTGGTGTTCATGTGGTATTTTGATATCACCATGAACATTTTCAGCCAGATAGGACTTATAATGCTAATCGGGCTGGTCTCCAAAAACGGGATTCTCCTGGTTGAATTTGCAAATCAGAGAAAAAATGCCGGTATGCCAAAATATGAAGCAATAAAATATGCAGCTGCTTCACGTTTCCGCCCCATACTCATGACCAGCCTTGCCACAATCCTGGGTATTCTGCCGCTGGCTCTGGGACTTGGCGAAGGAGCACAGAGCCGCGTCGCAATGGGTACGGCTGTAGTCGGAGGAATGATATTCGCAACGATGCTTACACTTTTTATAGTTCCTGCAATCTATACCTACATTTCGAGTGAAACAAAAAAGAACAATGATGAAAACACGGTTGCTTCTGCTTAGCCTTTCTGTTTTACTGTCTGTAAACCAAACTTTTGCGCAGAAAATATATAACGTAAAGGATTGCATTAAAACCGGACTTGACAGAAACTATTCCCTGCTGATTACCAGGAACAACGAAACCATTGCCGGAAACAACCATACCATAGGCAATGCCGGGTATCTTCCGTCACTCGATCTAAGCGGCAGGCACAGCGGAACACTGAACGATATCAGGACAAATGTCGGGGATACGAACAGTACTTTTTCAAATAACATTCACAACACTACCAGCGCTGCATCTGTAAGTCTCGGATTAACAATATTTGATGGTTTCAGTGTAACAACTACTTACCGCAAACTGGGGGAGCTGAAAAATAAGGGAGAACTGAACACACAGTTTGCCATAGAGAATCTTGTTTCCGACATCATAGCTGCATATTACAACTATATTCAGCAGGTTAAGCTACTTGAAAACCTTAAATATGCAGTTTCATTGTCGAAAGAAAGGCTGAGAATTGACGAAGACAGATATCTCCTCGGAAGCAGCTCGAAGTTACAGGTGCTTCAGTCGAGGGTTTACCTTAATGCTGACAGTTCAAGACTTTCAAAGCAGTGTGAGACTGTTCACGCCGCACAGGTAAGGCTGAACGAGCTCATGGCAGTTGAAGACCTGAACAATCAGTTTACAACAAGGGATACAACCATAGAAGTGGATCATGAACTTCTGTATGAAAAACTTCTGAGCGAAACACTTGAAAAAAATACCGGCCTTCAGATTGCCAGATCTGACAGGATTGTTTCAGAATATGACTATACACTTGCAAAGTCGAGGTCCTATCCCTATCTGACAGCTTCATCGGGATACAACTACAATTTCAACACCTACTCTTCAGGTTCATCGTCGAATCAGATGACGAACGGGCTCAGCTATGGCCTTACTCTGGGATTCAACATTTTTGACGGTCTGAATCAAAGAAGGAACATCCGCAATTCCTCGATAATACTTCAAAACACTGATCTCAGGTACCAGGAGCTTGAGCAGGGCGTAAAAGCAGATCTTTTAACCATTTACAGTGCTTACAGCAATTTCCTGCGGCTTATCGAACTCGAAAGACAGAATCTCCAGACTGCCACCGAGAATCTCTCCATAGCCATGGAAAGATACAAACTCGGCAGCCTTTCGGGAATAGACCTCCGCGAGGTTCAGAAGAGTCTTCTCGACGCCAGGGAGAGCCTGCTCTCAGTTCAATACCAGACAAAGCTGGCAGAGATATCCCTTAACCTGATATCAGGAAGCATTATGAATTATTACAATTAGCAGTCCTGAAAGGAAAATTGTAAATTTGTCCTTCAATCTTAAGTTATGCAAAAGGAAACCGAACTTATTACCTCGGGCGATGGGGCTATCTTTCATCTTAACCTCTATCCCGATGATATTTCCGACAGGATAATTATTGTAGGTGATCCTGGGCGTGTTGATATGCTTTCGGAGCTTCTGTCCGAAGTAAGGGTGAGAAAGGAAAACAGGGAATTCAAAACCGTGACGGGAAGTTTCGATAACAGCGGTGAAATAACCATAATCTCATCGGGGATCGGCACCGACAATATCGACATCCTCATAAATGAGCTTGATGCCCTTGTCAACATAGATCTTTCCACCGGGAAAGCAAAAGAAGAACCAGTATCTCTGACGTTCATCAGGCTTGGAACATCGGGGGGGATCAGGGCTGACGTTCCTGCGGGTTCTGTAGTGCTGACAGAAACGGCAGTGGGATTTGACGGACTGCTTCATTTTTACGAGGGTTATGACTGGCTGCTTGACACTTTTCTTTCTGATGTTCTGGTTCAGTATCTTGAATGGCCTGATACCTTTTCATATCCTTATGCTGTAAACGCCAGCAAAGAGCTCGTATCTCTTTTCAGCAACGAAAAATTCATCAGGGGAATAACGATCTCTGCCCCCGGTTTCTACGCCCCTCAGGGAAGAGAACTAAGGCTTCGTACGTTTGATCCCGATATAAACAGGAAGCTCGCTGAATTTTCTCTAAAAGGAAGGATTATTGCTAATTACGAAATGGAAAGTTCGGCAATTTACGGTCTGGCAGGGCTGCTGGGTCATAGGGCTCTGACACTGTGTCTTGTAATTGGCAACAGGGTAACAGGAGAATTCATCAAAGATTACAAACCGTTGATGAAGGACCTTGCGCTTAAGGTCTTGCAGGTAATTTGAGACCGGAGTTGGAGAAACCTGAAATATTTCTAAATTTGTTCTGTACCAATGAATGATCTTATGGATAAGAAGAACTCTGTTCATAACAACAGCATTGACGAGATAGATCTTCTTGACCTTTTCAGTCAACTGGGAAGATGGTTGCTCAAAGGATTAAATGCACTTGGAAGAGGAGTGATAATATCTTTAGTCTTCCTGTTGCGTAACTGGCTGCCCCTGTTATTAAGCGGTCTTATCGGAATTGGGCTTTCCTATCTTTTCAGGTATACAACCCCGCCGCTGTATCAGTCGAACATTGTTTTCAGAACCAATGTCGGAACCAATTCTGACCTTATCGAAAAAATTAACAAGCTTCATATTTACTGCAGGGAAAGAAACAAAACAAAACTGCAGGAACTGCTTTCACTCGACAATGAGATGATTGAAAACATCAGAGACATTGATGCTTTCTGGATAATAGACAATAATAATGACGGGATTCCGGACAAAGTAGACTATAAAAGAAAACATAATGTTTATGATACGCTGAATGTAATGATGATGGACCGCTTCAACGTAAGAGTTAAAATAAAGGACCCTGATTATCTCGACAACATAAGAAACGGGCTGATAAAATACATCAAATCTGACTCACTTTTGCACCAGAGAAATCAAAACAGGATAGAGCAGAATGAAGAACTTATTTCGAGGATCGATTACGATCTTTTGCTCCTCGACAGTCTTCAGAAAGTAAAATACTTTGAAGAGACCAGAAATATTCAGCCGAAAGAAGGGGGTCAGATGATTTTCCTTCAGGAACATGCAACTCAGCTGGTTATCGATGATATTTATTCTCTTTATGCAAGAAAACAGTTGCTGGAAACTGATTTAAACCTTTATAAAGAAGTTATTACCGTACTCAGTGATTTTTCCGTTCCCGCACGAAGAACTAACGGGGGCAGTTATTATGCTGTTCGGGTAGTTCCTGTCATCTTTATTCTCACTCTTTTAATCCTGATTTTAAATGCGAACAGGAAAGGACTGAGGGGTGTTTTTGAAAAATACAAATAAGCGCTATTATCTTTCTGTGACTTTTTTATTCCTGTGGCTGTAATAGTTTAACAGGTATATCAATATTGTGCTCAGGAGGGCAAGGGAAATAAACAGTATCGTATTTCCGAGAGACCTGAAAATTAATGTAAGAACAATCAGGACGATATTCACGGCAAGGATTGTAAGTGAAGCTTCGAGGTGTGTTTTTGACACGCTGAGCACTGCATGGTGGATGTGGTTATGATCGGCTTTAAAGATAGATTTTTTATTACGCAGTCGGATAAATATCACTCTGAGAGTGTCAGTTACCGGGACAATCAAAATTGACAGGACAATTGCCGGTGCTGTTGCGAGCTTCTCGCTGCCGCTGAATGAGGCGTTAAGTTCAAGGATGGAAACAGCAAATACGGCAAGGAGGAATCCTATGAGCTGGGAGCCCGTATCACCAAGAAATATCTTATTTTTTTTGCTAAAAACATTGAAGTAAAGAAAAGCTATAAGAGACCCGAGAAGTGACACACAGATGACGGCCATAGAAATATGTCCGAAAAGAAAGAACCAGATTCCGAATGCCGTTGATGCTATTATGCCTACACCTGCAGCCAGTCCGTCGATACCGTCGATAAGGTTTATGCTGTTGATGAGAGCCATAAATAACATGATGGAGAATATTATGCTGAAGGTTGTTGAGAGCGTCTCAAGGCCAAAGAAGGCATAACAATCAATAATTCTGATATTTCCAGGTATCACTATAATTCCTGAGGCAAAAAGCTGACCCAGGATTTTTTTCGGCGGAGTGAGTGTTATAATATCGTCCTTTATGCCAATGAAGAACAGTATCAGCATACCGGCAATAAGGTATTTTAGTTTGGCAGCATTCTCAAAATCGGTAAACAGTACTGAAGTCAGGATTACTCCCGCGAAGATCATGGCGCCACCGAGCCGCGGTGTGGGTTCAAAGTGTGAAGTTCGTGTTCCCGGAATATCGTATAAACCTTTCTGCCGGGATAGTCTGATAACCCTGGGAATTCCAAAGAATGTAATTACAAAGGCCAGCAGAAATCCCAGAAATATTATTAGAATATCAGTAAAATCAGGCAGCATAAACAAATAAAATTCTTTAGTAAATTTAGTCTTTTTATTCAACCTGCGAATTTATCATCTATATTTTTTAACGCAAGAAGGTTTACAAAAAGAAGAAAAAACATGATGCCCCACTGACGGTTGAACATCGATTCAATCAGAAGAAAACAAACCGTAAGACTTATCAGGGCAAGCAAGGCCTGAGGGTATATCATCCGGTTTCTGAAAAAGACAGGAAGAAAGAGTAATAATAAAAGTACCACAGTCCCGGCTACGCCGAATGTCATCTGGGCTTCAAGGAACTGATTATGGGTATTCAGCCT
>JAFGXX010000128.1 GCA_016936435.1 Bacteroidales bacterium | reverse complement strand
TCACATTCGCCGCAGCGTGTGCAGTTATGCATATCTATAACAGGATACTGTGGATATTCACTCGGGAAGTTATGATAGATCGCTTTCCGGGTTGTGATGTTGAAATTAAATTCGTCGGGAACCTCAACAGGGCACACATCCATGGCTTTTTTCAGTTTATCCTTGTCGCATTTTTCCCTTATATATCTGGGAGTTATTTTTACTTTGAGGGTAAAATCTCCAATGCTTCCGGCGTTGGAGATTACCTCAGCTCCGGTAAGAAGGTTTATGTTTTCACGTTTTTCGATCTCCCCATATAGTCTGGAAACCAGTTCTTTGCCTGTCTGGTCGGTTGTGAACAACACATCCCACTGGGCAACGCGACCCCCGACGAAATGTTCCTTCTCGATGAGTGTAACGGGGCATCCCATATCCGAAAGTTCTATGGCAGAACGCATTCCCGCAATTCCTGCCCCGATGACCACCACGGCTTTTTTCGAGGGGATCTTAATTGGTACCAGGGGTTTGGAAAGACGTACCTTGGCAATTGCAGCTTTGACAAGCTGGATGGCTTTTTCTGTTGCCCCGGCCTTGTCGTCGGAATGTGCCCATGAATCCTGTTCCCTGATATTGGAGTGAACGTAATTGTATTTGTTGAGATCGGCTCTTTCCGAGACAGCTCTGAAAGTTATCAGGTGAAGTTTCGGTGAGCAGGATGCCACGACCATCCCGTCGAGTTCATTATTTTTAATATCCTCAACCATCTCCTTCTGGGTTGCATCGCTGCATGCAAACATCGTAGTTTTGGCAAGAAAAACACCCTCTTCGTGTTCGACGGCCTCTTTCACCTTTTCAACATCTACATAATCAGAGATATTGCCTCCGCAATGGCATATATAAACTCCTAACTTCTTTCTCATTTTGAACTTATTAGATAACTCATTGCAGCTGAAGATGCTGCTCCGGCTGACAAAATTGAATCGGGTATGTCCATAGGTCCTGAAGCCGTTCCTGCCACGAAGACTCCTTTTATACTAGTTTCGGCAGGGCTTGCGAGAGGATCCGGCTGGTTGACAAACTTAAACTGATCGAGAGCCAGGCTGCCACCTTCAAAAAATGATGCATTATCGGGATTCGACAGGGTGCCGACAGAGAGGACCACCATGTCGTGTTCGGCTTCCTTGACCTTGTTTTCGTTTATATCCTCATACCTGAGGATCAGGTTCCCGTTTTCCTTTTCTGTTATTTTACCAATTTTCCCCTTGACGAAATTCACTCCCATTCCTTTGGCCTGTTCATAAAATTCTTCGAAACCTTTTCCGAACGATCTGATGTTTATATAATAGATAGTAACGTCGGCCATCGGGAGGGCACCCATCAGAAGCTGAGCCTGTTTTATGGAATACATACAGCATATCTGTGAACAGATAGGGTTCCCTATTGTAATGTCACGAGATCCGGTACACAGAACATAGGCAAGCTTGTCAGGCACTTTGCCGTCACCGGGCCTGAGTATGGTGTTGAACGGACGGGTGGGGGCAAGCTGCCGTTCCATCTCCATGGAAGTGATCACATTTTTATATGTGCCATAACCGTATCTTGGTATCTTAAGCGGATCGAACAGTTTAAATCCCGTGGCTATTATAACAGTTTTAACACTGATATTGTAATACTCGGCCTCCTGTGTAAAGTCGATACATTTTGTAGGGCATACTTTTTCACAGGCTCCGCATAGTGTACAGTTTTCAATATCGATGGCTGCAACCCTCGGACTTGCGATTGTAAAGGGGATAAATGCTGCTTTCCTCCCGACAAGGTTATACTGATACTCATCCTTTACTACCACCGGACAGGCCTGTTCGCAAAGCTGGCAGGCTGTACAGTCAGCTTCTATAACATACCTGGGGTTCTTCTTTACAAAGGCTTCAAATTCGTTACCCGGTTTTTTTTCGATCTTTTCAACTTCACTGCCTGTAAAAATTGTGATGCCGGGATGCCGTGAAATTTCAGATACTTTTGGAGTTGTGATACAGGCTGCACAGTCGAGAGTCGGGAAGACTTTGCTCAGAAGTATCATTTTACCTCCGACTGAGAGATCTTTTTCGAGAAGGAGTACCTTGTACCCGTTGTTGGCAAGGTTAAGAGCAGCCTCTCCTCCTGCGATCCCTGCACCTATTACCAGTGTATCGAATGAGGCATTTTTAATGTTTTCTGCCATAATCAGCTCGTGATGGTTTTAAGTAAATATTCGTTAAAGCTTTTAACCTGTTTTACAAATGCTTCGCTGCAAACAGAGCAGATAGCGGCCATTCTCAACCTTGCAGGATCAATGCTCTTTTCCTTCATCATCTCGTGAGTCCGGCTTACAAGATGTCCGGTTTTTTCCGTACACGTTTCACCGTAGGTACAGTCCAGTCCGTCGGCGGCAATGAACACCCCGTCGAATCCCTTTTCCAAAGCATGCAATATCCACCTTGGTTTCACCCCGCTTGAACACGGAACAGAAATTGTGTAAACCGTCGGTGGATAATGGAGCTTTAGCAATCCGGCCATGTCAATGGCGGGATCGGATATTTTCTCTGTCGAAAATACCAGAATCCTGGCACTTTTTCTGTTCATAATATTTATACGAAAAATCTATTTTTTCCTCAGGAAGATCTTATAATAACCGCTTTCCTCAACTGTTCCCAGATATTCATGTCCCTGCTTGGTACACCACTTGGGGATATCTACCTTAGTGCCTTCATCGGCCGAAAGTACCTCCATGATATCGCCTGTGCTTATTGTCCCTATTGCCTTCTTTGCTTCAAGAAGCGGTCCGGGACATGCTGTTCCTCTTGCATCTACTGACTTTGCAACACTGATGTTTTTCAATTCTTCGGGTGTCATAGTTTTAAAAATTAAATGTGATTAATAAAATATTCTATTGGCGGGTTTAAATAAACAATTGAATACTGCTCTCATTGGCTTCCGCAACAAATGTCGTTGCTCCTGCAAAACGGAGATTCGGATAATCAATCATCTCCTCTTTTTTGAATCCCATAAGGTTCATCGACATTTCGCAGACTGTTATTTCTATTCCCAGTCCGGCAGCTTCACTGAACATCTTTTCCAGAGAAAGAACTCCCTGCTTTTTCATCAGGTAATTTATCATCATCGGGCCCATGCCTGCCATGTTCATTTTTGATAGTTTAAGCTTGTTTTTGCCATTTGGCAACATCAGTCCGAACATCCTGGAGATAAAATCCTTTCCCTTTGCTTTTTTCCTGCGGTCCCTTAAAGCCGAAAGCGACCAGAATGAAAAAAATAGTTTTACCTGCGTGTCAAGCGCTGCTGCTGCAAGCGAGATTACCATTGCAGCCAGTATTTTGTCAAGGTCACCACTGACAAGCGCTATGGAGAGTTGATCTTTTTTCGTGCTTTCAAGGCTGACTATTTTTTCCTTTAATGAATCAATTTCTGACTGTAACTGACTCAGTGTTTTATTTATATCTTCCTGCATATTATTTTATACCAAGGTTTGAAAGTCCGGCTACTAAATAAAGAGATTTACATCTGCTTCCTGGGCTGAAGCTATATATGCCCCGATTCCACATATGTCGTCAGCAAGATCCAGAAAATCTTCCAGTTTCTCGCCTCCCCATATTTTTCCTGCAAGGCCGCATATATGAATTTTAACATCTGCCAGTTCCCTGGCTTCCCTGAAAAATTCAACCCATGTTTTTACATTCAGATTTTTCAGAGCCTGCATGAATTCTTCTTTCATCGAAGTATTCTCAGCCATCGGAAGATTATCAGCATTTTCTCCGATACCTTTCCTGAAGGCACGTGCTCCCTGAAGCAAAACATAAATATCCACTTTCATATCCAGTGCAGCAGCTCCTGATATGACGACTCCTGCAGCAGTCAGTTTATCAACGCTGCCAGTAAAAAGTCCGATGCACATTTTTTTCTCTTCCATAGCAAATGAATTTTATTGTTAATTAATTAACAAAGTACGGAAAACTTATTTTGTTTCAGCTCTTATTAAGTGTGAGATTGCTTATTAAAAGTTGTGATATATGTCACAAAGTATTACATTTGAAGTATGAAAAACGAATGCGGCTTATGCCTGTTTAAATCAGGTCCGGCAACCAAGCTCAGCGAAGATGAGATTGAAAAGTTGTCTCTTAACTGCGCACTTGTGAATGTCAGAAAAGGAGATTCCGTGATCAGGCAGGGAACCTTCTCAACCAATGTTGCATATCTGCGATCAGGGCTGGCCAAGATCCATATAGCAGGGCCATACTATGAACAGATTGTGAGGATAGTGAGGGCTCCTTCGTACCTGGCTCTTCCTACAACCTTCGGAGATAAAATCAACCAGTATTCGGTGACGGTAATTGAATCTTCGGAGGTTTGCTTTATTGATATTAATGTTTTCAGATATCTTCTTGCACGAAACCCCGAATTTTCATACGAAATACTGCTTGAGGTATGCAGGAACGAGCTCGATATGTACAACAGATGTGCAAACAGGACTCAGAAACAGATCAGGGGCAAGATAGCTGATGTATTGCTTGAAATGTCTGAAAAGATCTATCATGAAAACACTTTCAAATTGCCCGTAAGCCAGGAGGAAATGGGAAATCTCATCGATTCATCGCGGGAAAGTGTTAGCCGTGTGATCGCGGAATTTATAAAGGACGGGATAATCAGGATGAAGGGCAGAAGTGTGGAAATACTCAGAAAAGATAATCTTAAAATGATCAGCACTAACGGATAAAATAATTAAAGATGCCAAACCGGATCAGATCGAGAAGAATAAGAATGCTTCCGCGGATGGAAGGTTTCAAACCTTTCGGGATCCCGATGCGGGATCTCGATTCCATCGACCTGCTTTACGAGGAGTTCGAAGCTCTGAGACTTGCGGATTATGAGGATCTTACACAGGAGGAAGCGGCAAAGAAAATGAATATTTCGAGGCCCACATTTACACGCCTTTATGCAAAAGCACGCAAAAATATTGCAAAAGCCTTTGTTGAGGGTAAAGCGATCATCATACGGGGCGGAACATACCAGACTGAAGATTACTGGTACCGTTGCGACGACTGCCATGAAACTACAGTTTCCGACCTCCCGGTGGACCACTGCAGCGGTTGTGAGTCGGAAAACATTACTTCAATGAGTTCAAAGAAAAAATAACCTGAATAATTACCTGTGACCAGGGTATTACCCCTTGTTCTGTATAATCATATAATTCAAGGAGAAAAAGGGCTTTTATCTTAATATTCAATGCAAAGCGCTAACGATGAATTCGAAGATCTCAGAACCTCTGTCCTGAGTTGCAGAAAATGCGAACTTGCCAACACCCGCAACAATGTTATCTTCGGGGAAGGAAATACTGAAGCCGGGATACTGATAATCGGAGAAGCCCCCGGAAAAGATGAAGATATTGTCGGAAGACCTTTTGTCGGAAAGTCAGGACAGTTACTTGATAAAATTCTTGCAGCCTGCGGTTTTACACGTGAAAAACATGTATTTATCAGCAATATAGTAAAATGCAGACCTCCGGAAAACCGGGTGCCGACCCCTCATGAAGCTGCCATCTGCATGCCCTGGCTGCTGAAGCAGATAGATCTTATAAATCCGCGTATTCTGATCCTTCTCGGCGCCACAGCCCTTAAATACATGGCCGGTAATGATTACAAAATAAGGGCCGATCATGGTAAATGGATAATACTGAATAACCGGCTCGCTGTTCCGGTTTATCACCCTGCAGCATTATTAAGGGATCCCGGGCTGAAAAGACCCACCTGGGAGGATTTTAAAAAGATCGTTCTCAAATACAGGGAACTGGTCGATCCAGACCATTATTCGGCTCATGTGTAAAGCTGTTAATATAACCTTTATTAAAAGTCATAAAGATGAAAATATCAGTACTTGCCGACAATCA
The DNA here is from genome assembly GCA_016936435.1 of Bacteroidales bacterium. Classification (GTDB taxonomy): domain Bacteria; phylum Bacteroidota; class Bacteroidia; order Bacteroidales; family VadinHA17; genus LD21. Next base: position 16,801 of record JAFGXX010000128.1, on the reverse strand, counting down.
TGCCGGAGCATTTACCAGGGCAGAACACGGACTCTCATACCTGGTAGAACACGATCAGCGGAAAATATTGCTTGATACGGGGCAAAGCTCTCTTTTTGCAGAAAATGCATCAGTGATGAAAATCAACCTTGAAGACATAGATACAATCGTTCTCAGTCATGGCCATTTTGATCATGGAGACGGACTTGATAATCTTGAGGGTAAAAAACTTATATGCCATCCGGGATGCTTTGTGCAGAGGTACAGAAAACAGGATAATACCTATATCGGATTAAAATTATCAAAAGAAGAACTTGAGCAGAGATTCAGCCTGATAACTGCCGAAGAACCTTACAGGATCTCTGAAGGAAGCTGGTTCCTGGGCTATATACCTCGTATAACAGATTTTGAATCACAAAGAACAACTTTCATTTTTAAAGACGGATCCCCTGATTTTGTTGACGATGACAGCGCAATGGCACTGATGCTCGATGAAGGCTTATTTATTGTCACAGGATGCGGACATGCCGGAATTGTTAATACCATCGAACATGCACTGAAAGTCACGGGCGGAAATAAAATTGCAGGCGTAATGGGTGGTTTTCATCTTAAAACTGACGACCGCCAGACAATAGAAACGATAAAATACCTTAAGGAAAACAGGGTAAAATATGTTATGCCATCTCACTGTACCGAGCTTCCTGCACTGGCCTCTTTCTACAACGAATTCGGCATCAGGCAGGTAAAAACAGGTGATGTTTTTGAGATATGAAAGAAGGCAGGCATTAAGTTATCATGAGTCAGAAAGAATCATTATAATAAAAAAAACTGCTCCGAAGTGAACATATGTTCATTTAATTTTATATCTTTGTAGAATAAAGTAAACGTAAATACAGATATAAAATTAAAAAATTATGCCAAGAGGAGATCGTACCGGACCGATAGGACAGGGTCCTTTCACCGGAAGAGGATTAGGTTACTGTAAGGGCTTTGACTCACCCGGATTCACAAAAGGAATGGGTGCAGGAATGGGCCGCGGAGGTGGCTACGGAAGAGGAATGGGTTACGGAGGAGGTTACGGCCGGGGAGCTGGTTTAGGCAGAGGCTGGGGCCGTGCCTGGGGATTCAATAGCCCTTACCCGGGGATGGTTCCCGGTTATCCCGTGCCATCTTCAATGAGCAGGGAAGATGAAATGAAACTTTTAAAATCGGAAGCTGACTCTCTGAAGAGATCTCAGAAAGAGATAGAAAAACGGCTAAGCGATCTTGAAAAAGAAGAATAGAGAACTAAGCTTAACGGATTTCAAAGCTAACCTGTAATCCTTATTACAGGTTTTATATCGAGAACAGGAGTGCCGTTAATGGCATCGAGTCCTGTTACCCTCAGAATATTTCCTTTTCGTTCTACCAGCCTTACGGAAGTCATACCGATAAGGCTGGGACGACGGGGCGAACAGGTGGAAAATACCCCCCTGAAATCTCCCGAGCGGGCTGTCGTCTGAAGTTCATATCCATCCGACCTGTGAAAATAAAAGAAGATATTCAGATCGGGAAAGTTCTCTATCTTGTAAAGCCCGTCTGTATAGTTGTCAAGAATTTCAACTTCCGAAATTTCTTTTTTTATAAGTTCCGCCGAACCGGGTTCAGCTTCATCCCAACCGTTTCTTATATATCCGATTATCTCAATTTGCATCTGATCTCCTTTTCTTAACGGGGCAGTATATAAATCTGACCTGATTCCCTGAATATCTTCACCTTTATCTTATAAACCGACTCAATAAGCTGTTCATCAAATACCTCCAGTCCCCCTTCCGCCACAATACGTCCGTCGTCGATGATCAGGAATTCCGGACAGTATCTGAGAGCCTGGTTCAGATCGTGTATTGCCATTATTATGGTAATACCTGCCTGTCTGAGTTTTCCCAGAAGTTCGAGCACTTCATTCTGGTACCTTATATCAAGGTTCGCTGTAGGTTCATCCAGAATTATTATTGAGGGTTGCTGAGCGAGGGCTCTTGCAATGAAAACCCTCTGCCTCTGGCCGCCGCTCAGCTGGTTTATATCTTTAAGGGCAACTTCCGAAAGATGTAATTTCTCAAGAATATCGGATGTTATTTTCCTGTCACCGGAACCGGGAGACCACCTTATATATGGATTTCTTCCCAGCAGGACTGTGTCAAAGACTGTGGAAGGGAAGACATTGTATTGGAACTGGGGGACATAGGCAATTTCCCGGGCTATTTCTCTAATCGTCATTTTGTTCAGACTGATTCCATTGAGGAGAATGTCTCCTGAAAGTGGCTTCAAAATATGGTTGAGAAGCCTTATCAGTGTGGTTTTCCCCGATCCGTTAGGTCCAAGGATGGCTGAGAAGGAGCCTTTTTCAAACCTGTGGGTAATCCCTTTTATAACCGGGGAGTGGTTATAGGAAAAGTATATGTCGTTTATCTCTATCATTTCCACTGTGATGAACCTATTCCTCTCATAAGCAGGAAAATAAAGAGCGGAGCTCCCACCAGAGAGGTAATTATTCCTACCGGCAGCACCATCGGACTGATGACCGTGCGTGCCAGGATATCGCAGCCCAGCAGAAAAGCGGAACCGCTGAGAGCTGCCCCGGGAATAAGGAATCTTTCGTTACTTCCAATGATCCTTCTTACAATGTGAGGAACGACAAGTCCTACAAAGGCAATTATCCCGTAGAAAGATACCACAGCCGCTGTCGCAAGCGATGCTGCTATCATTCCCGAAAGCCTGAGGGCAGGTGTGTTAGTCCCCAGGCTGTGTGCTGCCTCATCGCCTGAGTCGATGGCATTATAATTCCACCTGTTGTAGTAAAAATATAACAGTACCGGAAGTATAATAAGCGACTGAATCAGAAGTTCCTTCCAGCCTCCTTTCGAGAGGTCGCCGAATGTCCAGAACACAATGGCTGAAAGCTGAATATCGTCGGCAATATACTGCAGGCCTGTCGTCAGTGCTGTGAAGAGAGTGCTGGCGATGATACCTGTGAGGATCATGTTCTCGGGAGTGGCGCCTTTTTTTCTTGCTACTATTATGATCAGCAGACTGGCAACGAGCGACCAGAAGAAAGCGGAAATAGTTGTAATGTAGGGGTTCGAGATAATTACAGCATCGGTGTTACTGCTGAATGTGCTTCCGGCACCGAAGAGAATGACTGCCAGCGCAGCTCCAAAGGCTGCTGCATTTGACAGACCCAGGGTAAAGGGAGAACCAAGAGGGTTTCTCAGGATGCTTTGCATCACAACACCGCTGACCGAGAGGGCTGCTCCGCTTAAAATTGCGGCAAGTATCCTCGGCAGCCTCAGATTAAAAATTATCTGATTCTTTGTTTCGTCACCATAGCCGGAAATGACACTCAGAAAATCACCCATGCTTACCTTGCTTGGTCCGACAGAAATTCCCAAAACAGCAAATACCAGCATCAGGATCAGGACTATCCACAGATAAGATTTCCTTTTTCTGGTATAATTGTTATATTTTTTCAGTACTTCCGTTTCGATCATCTTTTCTCTGGAAATTTATACCGGATAAAAGGATTATACAGTTTTACAATCTCATCAAATATATCAGTTCCAAGGAAAAATTTATAGATCTCCCTGTATTTATGTTCAAGATCAGTTTCACTGAAGATATCAGGGAATAATATTCCGGCAATAAACCATGAATTACACAATAGGTTCTCGTAATTCACTGTATACCAGTTGTAGGGTAATACAATATATATATAACCTTCCTTCAGGGCCCTCATGGTGTTCCTGAAGGCCGGATCATCTATTTCATTCTGCCAGATGCTTATTCCTGAAGCATCGAGAAATAAATAATCGGGATCCCAGGTTATAAGCTGTTCTTTCTCAATAAATGCATTATCCTGTGTAATGCCAGAACTCTTCATCATTGATTCAACTGCCGATGCGGAATTGTTCAGCGAAAGGAAATTGAATGGAGGATATCCCGGAACAGTGGAAGTGATCCCATGTGATCCGCTGTAAGCCACTCCTCCGATATATACTGATATATCTTCCTTTTTTGATGCCGATGAAACAGATTTAAGTTCTGTAATTGTGTGGTTTATATAACCTATTATGGTGTCAGCCCTGGGTTGACAGTAAAATATTTCACCAAGAAGCCTCAGGCTTTTGAAAAGATCTTCCATTCTGTTGCCCAGGTTGCCGTACTCCAGCAGAAAAACAGGTTTGCCTGTGATCTTCCCCAGTCTGTCGGCTTCTGCAGTGTTCATAAAGGTTGAAATTATCAGTTCTGCATCGCATGACGCCAGAAGCTCGGTATCGTAATTATTTCCTGTTCCGATGATCTCAAGGTCACGAAGGTCAGGATTGGCCATCAGGTAGGGGATATTTCTTATTTTTTCATTCCCCTCTATATAAGCTACCCTGTCGGTAACTCCCATGTAGGAAAGCAGTCTGAGGGTTCCCGGTCTGATGGCGACAACCGATGTCAGAGTGTCAGGAATAGAAACACTTCTGCCTGCAGCGTCAGTGAGCCGGCGTCCTGTTTTATGAGCATTGCCTCCTCCGCGGTTCCCGCACGAAGAGGCAATGGCTGGTAAAAGAAAACAGATTATTGTAAATACTTTTATACTTTCATTTATTCTCATCCTGCTTTGGTAATAACAGCTGCAGCTATCTGCTCAAATGCCTCAACCGCCTGATGATTGGACTGGCTGAAGACACTGAGCCCTTTCTCGGCAGCTTCTCCGACTTCAAGCACCATGGGTATCTGACCAAGCAGTGAGGTGTTAAATTCTCCCGCCAGCCTGAGTCCTCCACCCTTGCCAAAGATATAATATATTTCATCAGGATGGTTAGCAGGTGTGAACCACGACATGTTTTCTATTACCCCGATAATGGGTACTTTCAGATCCTTGTTCTCGAACATCGATGCTGCTTTGCGGGCGTCGTTCAAAGATATTTCCTGGGGAGTTGTCACTATTATGGCTCCGCTAAGGTTGAGCTTCTGAACCGTGGTAAGCTGTATATCACTTGTTCCGGGAGGGAAGTCGATGATCATATAATCTATGTCGCCCCACTGGGTGTTCTCAAAAAGCTGGGTGAGTGCCTTTGAGGCCAGTGGACCTCTCCAGATAAGAGACTGGCTGCGGTCGATAAAAAATCCTATCGACATTATACTAACTCCGTACTTGACAATCGGGAAGATCATTTCCTTGTCTCCGCTGCCGGTAACATCGGGTCTTGCATCCTCTATCCCTAACATTTTAGGTATTGAAGGTCCGAATATGTCGGCATCGACAAGAGCTGCCTTATAACCGTTACGGGCAATAGCTATGGCAAGATTGGCAGCCACGGTTGATTTTCCCACTCCGCCTTTTCCGGAAGCTACCACGATGATATTTTTAACCCCTTCCATCGGGATTTTTTCAAACAGTGTATTCATAATTATGTTTTTTAATAATATTGTTCCATATCGATGTTAATTCCCGGCTTATTGCATGATCCGGGTCATATTCAATAATTGACTTTTTGTTTATCATCGAAACGACCATCACAGGATCGAAAGGCAATTTTCCTGCAAGAGAGATATCTTTTTCCCTGCACCACAGTTCGATCTGCTCTGTCATTTCAGTATTAAGATCGTATTTATTTATAATTACATAAGGCCTGAGCCGGAATTTGTTTACAATTCCCACGGCTCTCTGAAGGTCGGAGAGACCCGATATTGTTGGTTCAGTAATAATAATAACCATATCGGCTCCGGTTATTGTCGAAATTACAGGGCATCCTATACCCGGAGGGCCGTCAAGAATGATATTTTCTATACCCTCTTCTTCGGAGATCTTCTTTGCCTTCTCCCGTACCATACTTACAAGTTTTCCGGAGTTTTCCTCTCCCGGGGCCAGTCTGCCGTATACCATAAAGCCGTTCCGGAATGAACCTGCATACATCCTGCTTTTGTCGTTAGGCACCATGTTAATTGCGTTTACGGGACAGATCCTGGAGCAGAGAAAACATCCGTCACACAGTACTTCTGATATTTCAACCTTTCCGTTAACGGATGTAATAGCATCGAACCGGCAATAATCGACACACAATCCGCAGGAAGTGCAGAGAGAATAATCTATCTCTGCTTTATGTCCGGCGATATATATTTCCTCTTCCTCACGGGCAGGATCGAAAAGAAGATACAGATTCGCTGCATCCACATCGCAGTCGGCGAGGACCACATTCTCCTTCATGGTGGCGAATGCAGCGCTGATGCTTGATTTCCCCGTTCCTCCCTTTCCGCTGATTATCGCTGTTTCCATCACCTGCTGATAATATTTTTTACCATATCCAGGAGTTGTTCTGCGAAAAATTGATCTGTCTTAACTACAAGATCACCTTTTGAATATGTCATTGCTGTCTCTTTTTTAAATGGGATTTCAAGCAGAAGGGGTATTTTTTCCGTCTCCAGATATTCGTAAATATCGTTGTTGCCTGTTCCGGAACGGTTTATTATCACTCCGCAGGGTTTGTTCATGGTTCTGAGAGTTTCAACACTTTGTATAAGGTCGCTGAGGCCGAAAGGCGTCGGTTCGGTAACCAGGATGACGTAGTCAGCAGGGGCAACGGTCTGAATGAAAGGACAGGAGGTCCCGGGAGGAGAATCAAGGATCGCAATCTCACCCGCACCGTCAATATTTTTAATAGCTGCTTTTATGACTTTTACAGGCGACATTACTCCGATGTCCATTCTTGCCTCTATGAATGATCTCTTCCCGTTAATGCTGAAGAGGGAGACTTCACCAAGTGAGACAGGTTTTTCTGTTATTGCCCCTTCAGGACATGCCACTGTGCAGGCGCCACAACCATGGCACAGGTCTTCGATAACGCTTATGACCCTGGCAGGAGGCAGAATGAAAATAGCGTTATAATTACAATACTCGTGACATTTTGAACAGTATGTGCATTTGCCGGTGTCGATTACCGGTACCTGTTGTGTCACTTCAATTGTTCCAATCAGGCTTTTTTCAAAGAAGGCACCTGAATTTGGGGCCTCTGCGTCACAATCGGCAAGAACCACATTTTGTCCACTGTCGAGCAGAGACCTGAATATGTTTGTTGCAACGAATGTTTTTCCTGTGCCTCCTTTTCCGCTGGCTATTGCAATCCTAAACATATTTAATCGTAGTCAAGCCTTGTCTTTTCATCTCCAAGGATGTTCTCAACAGCATTCATCATATAGTCATCGCTCCAGGTGTTGAGCTTCATGTGGGTATGATAGTATTTTTGCGGAACAGGATGTGTCCCGGCAATAACCTTCATGCCGTACTTTTCAATGATGAATTTTTCAAAATATTCCATGTATGGACACGGGGGATAGCCTACTATCAGTCCCGTTGCAAAATGAATGTGTGTTATGCCGTTTTTCGCCATTTCTTCCGGTACATATTCGATATTGCCGCCCGGACATCCGCCACAGCTTGTAAAACCGGCAATTTCAATTTCCTGATCCTTATATATTGCGAAAGCCCCTTCGCGGTTTGCTGCTGATCTGAAGCATTTGCCGCCGGCACAGGTCCTGTATCTGTCGCAGATGATAATCCCGATCTTTATTTTTTCCATATTTCTGAAATTTATTTTGTCATTTTTTCAAATTTTTCCGTTATCCACTTTGGAGGGAGGCAGGCTTTCCCTGTACTTTTCCTGACACAGGCAACGGAGATGCCGGCTTCATTTATTATTTCACCATATTCATTCTCAGTAATATAGTTAAAAAGGATACGGGCACCTCTGATAGCTTCAAGTCTTGTTGTTATCTTTAACTTCTGATCATACAGGGCTGGTTTAATGAATTTCATGTTTGTATCGATCACAGGCAGTAAAAGACCTTTCTCTTCCAGCTCACCATAAGGTATTCCAATGTTTCTGAAAAGTTCCCATCGTGCCGTTTCGTAATATTTCAGATAGTTTGAGTGATGCATAAATCCCATCTGATCTGTATCTGAATAGCAAACCCTGAATGTTATGTTATGTTCTGCAAGCATTTTAATCTCTTATTCTTTGTACTATTGATCAATAACTGCATCTCAGGACTTCCGGATTCTCCGGCAGGCCGAGATCAGCACCACCCAATCCTTTGTATTTTGAAGACGGGTCATAGGCAACTCCAAGTTTGTCCATCAGCGGTTCCGATTGTACCTGGTGCGTCTGGAGTCCGATATCCCATGGATCGTAGCCAAGAAGTAAACCTGCCAGCTCCTCGTATGTAAGCACGGGAATTCCGGATCCGTTTTCTCCGTAAGTCTTTTCATCTTTTTCGGCTATAACATACTGCCAGCGGTCAAGAAAATATGTGCAGCCGGGGCAGTTCGCAATTATAAGGTCGGGCTTATAAGGCTCCATGGAATCAAATTTCTTCTTCGAATTGGTAACTGAGTAGCCCCTGTTTGATTTAAGAAGATATTGTCTGAACCCGAATCCGCAGCAATGCCTGCGTTCAGGGTAATCAACCTGGGTCCCGCCCCATTCGTCGATAAGACCCGCAAGCACGTAAGGATATTCGGCACCTCCTATCCCGTGCGAAGGAAAGATCTTGGCATAATGACAGCCGATATGATCGACGACTTTCAGGGGCTCTCCTGTTAAGGCATTTACGAGCCTGTATTTTAATTTATCTGCTATTTCCTTTCTGTACTTATATATTATGTCGCTTGCATGGACGAGGTTTTTGGGTATTTCAAAACTTTTTCCCGTAGCCCTCTTCAATGCCTCTCTTGTCTTTTTTTCTGTTTCCGGGAAATGTTTCCATGTTTCAAGCATCTCGACATAGATACCGAAAGAGGTTACACACGACACTACAAAATTTTCATAGCCCGCTTCGTTCATGAGTGAGAACTGACGTGCAACAACAGTCATTATAGTCTCCATCGGGATGAGCCCGGAATGATAAGCTATACCTGTACAGGTTGTCTGTCTTTCGTCGTCGAAAATATCCCTGCCAAGAACATCCCCGACGATTTTGAGATACAGGTTTTCTGCTGCAGGGAAGAAATTTTGCCTTATGCAGCTGCGTGCGAAATAATACCTGTTGTCGGCGATCTCCTTCTGATAGGCACTCCATAATTCATTTCTGACCTGCTTCATGGTTAATATGTCTGATTTATATGGACCTTATTCATTATACAGGTACCTCCAGTATTCGTCTTTCCCTTTACTGAATTCCTTGTTCATCTCCTCAGCTTTTTTAGCGGAGTATTTTTCAATTTTATCAAACCGTGCTGTTCCTCCTGTTTCATCAAAGATCTTTTTCAGGTCTTCAAGCGATTCCTTAGCTGTATTTCTTAGAGTGCCGGATTTGTTTTTACCATAACTGGTCCCGAGGCGTTCCATTACTGAATCCCTGTTCTCCCTGATCCATTTCCATACCGGTCCCTGTTCGGGATAGGTTTCATTATCTACCTCGTCGATATAGACACAATAGCCATATTGGAGTATATGATCTCCCACGGTACGTTTTATTGCCAGCTGTTTCCTGCCCTGTTCGCTCTCGATAAAAAGACCCGTTTCAATCGATAAGGCTCTCAGTGCCTGTATCACATAACAGGGTGTATTTCCTCTCGGACAACGGGTTTTGCACGAAAGGCATTCTCCGCATCTCCATATATCGTCGCTTTTCAATAATTGCTCAAGAGCGGCCTCATCTCTCTCCTGTACAATGTTCATGATCTGTCTCGGATCATAATCACTGACTTCGGCGGCCGGACATATTGCCGTGCACACTCCACAGTTAAGACAAGCCTTCATGCCTTCCCTGTAGCGTACGTCTTTTTCAAGTTGTTCATATAACCTGGCCATAATTAAAATGATCTTTCGGTTAACATCAGGACCCCTTAATCAGCCTGCCGGGTAAGCCCTGCATCAGATATTCATATGGTAATCTCTCAGATAATATTTCTTTTCGTTGTAAACTATCTGTTTTATCAGCTTCTGCTTCAGAAGTGAGTCTACGACCATTTCGTCAGCATTATCTTTTTTCAGCAGTTCTGCCAGCGAATCTTCTCTAAGCGGATGTACTGCCGTTATGTTCAGTATGTCTTCGTAAATGTTTCCGGTGAAGCCGGTATTTGTTCCTTCGAAACCCGTAAGCAGTTCGGTTTCAAGATTTCTGTCGGTATAAATATGCCATGCCATGGTAAGTGTCTCCGGATCGGGAGGCTTTACCGTTTTGTCGGCCGGAGGCCTTGTCGGGATGGATATCCATGCTTTTGCAGGCCTGAGATCAGAAATGATGGTAGCCAGTGACGAAAAGTGATCACTGCTGTCGTTCACTCCTTTTACTACCATTGTTTCTGTATTTAGAATGCCTTTGTATCTGGCTGCAAAAAGACTTATGCCATTCATGTGCCTTTCGAAACTGAGGGCGGGATCGGGCTTGTTGATCTTCATCCAGGTATCTGCATCAGCAGCATCCATTTTCACCGACACCCAGTCGGCAAGGAAGAGTTCTTCTCTCACTTTTTCGTCATGAAGCATGGATGCATTCGATATAACAGCCACAGGAATGCCTGTTTCCTTTATGAGGGCTATAGACTTTCCAAGGTTTATGTCGAGAGTCGGTTCACCGTTCGAAACAAATGTCAGATAATCGGGGTAGTTTTCTTTTTTTAGTTTGCGGAGATGCACTGTCAGGTTTTCGAGTATCTGTTCAGGCCCGAAGAATGCTTCACGCTTAACACTTTGTACCCTGGTTTTTCCTACCTGGCAATAGATACAACTGTAAGAGCAGGTCTTCGGACTCACAATGTTGTTTATTCCCAGGCTCATTCCGAGTCTCCTCGATGGAACCGGTCCGAAGGTTATCATTTCAGTAATTTTTTAATTTGTCCTGAATTAATTTAATGATCGCAATAATTGGCTCCCGCCTGAAGAGAATCTTTAAGCAGGTCGTCGGCAAGCATTCGGGGATCCTTTATCGGAGCTCCGACAAATACATTGATATTTTGCTGATTAAATAAATTTATTGCTCTCTGTCCCATGCCCCCGGCTATAACATCTGTTACTCCTTTTTCTGCAAGCCATGCGGGCAGCAAGCCGGGCTCATGTGGAGGAGGTGTTAGCAGATCCTCTCCGGAAATGGTATTATAATCTGTATCAATTATGGCAAATTGCTCACAATGACCAAAATGAGAGCAAAGAATCCCATCTTCCAGTGGGATCGCAATTCGTCTTTTCATGTATTACTGTTTTAGTTATTATTGCTAAGTTAAACACTCACCTTATGGAAGATTTCATAAGATTTTTGTAGCGTCCCTGAAGCGATACGGCAGCTTATTATTCTTCAGGTTCCGCTTTGCAGACGTCTTCCTTTTCCCTGTCCTGTTCCGCCACCGGCCTTACGGCGTTTTCCCTGGCCTCTTCCCAACTGTGTCTGTTCATCTTTCTTCTGGCCTTTTTTGCACCGGCCCAAACCGCGGCCCGTTGCCGGTCCTTTTCCGTCAGGACCTGTTCCGTTCATTTTTGGCATGGCGTTGATGTTTTAATTGTTTAACATTTTTATTATTTCATTAATGCTTTTTTCCGCGTCTTTGATAACTATCATCTGGATATTGAGGCTGTCAAGCAATGATTTGATCTTTATTCCGAATTCTCCTGAGATTATCTTCTGAACATTCTTTGATGCCACAATTTGCACTGAAGCCGGACCGGCCCCTTCCCTGGCATTCCTGTTCGGGTTTGGAATGAATTCGGTATCTTTTGTCTCGGTGTCATGGACCACAAAATAAGAACAACGGCCAAAACGCTGATCAACCTTGCTTTCGGGAGTGTTACCCGTACTTGTAATTGCTACTTTCATAAATTATTTTATCTGATTTGTTTTTGTCCTTTTCCTGCAGATGCTTACATGTAATTTGTAAAGTCTTTACTTCCACAGAGGGCGCATCTTTCAACATGTTCCTGTCTGTGGGGATTGTTAAATGAACAGCCACAGGTCCTGCATGAATACCATTCACTGTCAAAATAGACCTTGCCTCCTTCAATAATGATCTGTTTACCAAAGACAAAGGCTTCCGCAACTTTGCTTCTTGCCCTGGCATAGATACGCGTCAGTGTCGGCCTCGATACAGCCATGGCCTCAGCAGCCTGCTGATGATTCAGTTGTTCATGATCGCAAAGACGCAAAGCCTCAAATTCTTCAATATGAAGGAAAAGAGCTTCAGGTTTGCCCTTTCTGGCTTTGCCGCCATAAGGCCTGAAGCCTGATACAGAGGGCGGATTGCTTATTTTTCTGAGTCTTGCGGGACGTGGAGACATTAATTATGAGCAATTGTTCACTGCAAATATATTGAACAATAGTTCATAATTCCAAATATTTTGATAATATTTTTTCCCTGGTGGTATTTGTCCCGCTTGTCGGGAAAGGAAGTTAAAGAATTACAGGGCCCGGACTTATTTTTCTGTCAGCATTGTATATGCTTCCCGTGGTGTTACCCCGAGTCTGTCGGCAATATTACGCATGGTAGTTTCCGGACCGGCGTCGATACCTTTTTCCTTAAGTTTCTGCACGAGGTCCGATACTTCAAGTCCAAGGTTGTCAGCCGCCATTTTCAGAGTGTAACGTCCATAACCCTGTGCCGCGCCTCCCTGTCCGTGATAGTTGCCCTGTCTTACCCCGGAATTGCTTTCATTGTCTTTTTCCCCGTATTCTTCAACCAGCATGTCATAAATCTCTGACGGTGTGATATGATTTTCTTCTCCTATAAGTTTAAGGGTAGTGTCTGATTCTTTGATTCTTATGCTTCTTTCTGCTAGTTTTCGGGCCAGTTCTTCGGCAGGAATACTGTCAAAAAGGGGAGAGAGCTGTTCAAGAGTGTAATTCTCCATATGGATCACCGGGGGTGTTTCAAATTTGTTCCCCCATCCTTCCTGAACTTTCTCTCCAAAAGTCATTACAGGTCCGAAAGGGGTCCATGAACGCAGAGTGCCGGCGAAAACTAATGCGCTCAGGATGACCGCCGAAACGAGTTCCCATTTCCTGTTTAACCCTGCTTTTAGTTTGCTTTTAAAGTAAACAAGGAAAGTTCTCCAGTTAATGAAGAACAAATGGATTACCACAAGGATGAAAAAAAGATAAGAGAAGATCGTATGAAGAGCCTGCCATTCTGTTTTGGTGAAAAGCATTAGTTTCCATGAGCCCCAGTTCGCAATTCTTCCGGGAGGTGCAATGTAAAGAATGAATCCCGACCACGACATTATCAATGTGGAGATAACAAGAGAAAAACTTGTAAAACTCCTTAAACTGAATTTTTTCCTGGTTTTCATTATTTATTGTATAAAATGCCCAAAGATAAAAAATTTGATTGACGCCGGATAAAAAATTTGAATTGAACAAAAGCGATATTTGTTATTGAATTACGTAAAAAATAAAGCACTTTATTGTTAAAACATACTTTCACCTGTCCTCCCTTTCAGGAAAGCTGTTGAAGAATGGATGCAAGGTGTTGACCAGAATATCGAAGGTTGCTGCTAAAAGGGTTATTATATTTTATAGTTCTTCTCCAGTATCCACCTGAAAAACTTGCCCGGTAAAAGATATTTAAGCTTTACTGCGGCTCTTTCGTAAAAAGCTCCGATGATGTAGCGTTGCCGGGGATTCCTGCTGTTGACGATTTTTGTGATCTTCAAGGCAAGTTTCAGCGGATTGCGGCCCTCCTGTTCATTCTTTTCCATTACCGAGAGAGCACTTGTAAATGGCTTTTTATATGGGTCATTTTCTCCTGTGGGTGCGAGAAAATTTCTTCTTGCAAGTGTGGCTCCGGTCCTGAAATCACCGGGGTTTATGACTACGACCTTTATGTTGAATCTGCTCACTTCCATTCTCAGCGCTTCGCTGAATCCTTCAACTGCAAATTTGGCAGCTGAATAGGACGAATGAAAAGGCAAACCCATAAGACCACCGATAGAACTGAAATTTATGATGGTCCCTCCTCTCTGAGCTCTCATGTGAGGAAGGGTGAACCTGGTCAGATGTACCATCCCCATAAAACTGGTTTCCATCTGTAATCTCATAATTTTGGGAGGGGTTGTTTCGACAGGTCCTGCACTGTGCATACCCGCGTTATTGATCAGAACATCAATTCTCCCTTCTTTACTGATGATCTCTTCCACGCCGCGATGTATGGATTCAACATCGGTAAGATCCATTTTAAGGATTTTTACTGATTTTAATTCCGTAAACTCCTTCCTCACGGTTCCGTAGACAGTGTGGCCTGCTTCTGCAAGAAGCCTTGCACACTCTTTTCCGAAACCGGAAGAAACGCCGGTAATAAGGATGACCTTTTTAATATTTTTTTCCTTCATGGCCTGCGATTGAACCTGGTTGTAAGCATTTAATTAATGATTCTGTCACCCGATAATGCCAAGCTCTTTCGCAGCCTTTGATATCTTTTCCACCGAGATATCCACCTGTTCCCTTGTATGAGTAGCCATAAGTGAATATCTTATCAGACAATCTTCTTTTGGCACTGCCGGCGACACAACAGGATTTACAAAAACCCCATCGGCCAGAAGAGCTTTTGTTAACAGGAGGGCTTTGATATTGTCCCTGATAAAAAGCGGAATAATGGGAGTTTCTGATTTTCCTGTGTCAAATCCTGCCTGTTTGAATAATTTCAGTGCGTAGCGGGTCATTTCCCATAATCTCCCGATCCTTTCAGGCTCGTTTTCCATGATATCGAGTGCAGCCAGTACCGAAGCCGCTGATGCTGGGGTCATGCTGGCACTGAATATAAGTGAGCGGGAGTTGTGCCTGAGGTAATTTATGGTATAGCTGTCGGAGGCTATAAATCCTCCCAGAGAGGCCAGGGATTTGGAAAATGTTCCCATTATAAGGTCAACCTTATCAGTCAGCCCGAAATGATCAGCTGTTCCGGCACCATTCCTCCCGATAACACCTATGGAATGAGCGTCATCGAGCATCACCGTGGCATCATATTTCTCTGCCACATTCACCAGTCCGGGAAGATCTACTATATCTCCCTCCATCGAAAATATGCCGTCGGTGACAATAAGCTTTAGTGTTCCGGGGCTGCAGTGCCGGAGTTTTGACTCAAGAGAGGCCATATTATTATGATCATATTTAAGAACTTTTGAAAAGGACAGCCTGCTTCCTTCTATGATCGAAGCATGGTCGAGCTCGTCGAGCAGAATATAATCCGACCTGCCGGTAAGCACGGAGACCACACCAAGGTTTACCTGAAATCCGGTACTATAGCATAGAGCTTCCTCTTTTCCAACAAAAGAAGCAAGCCTTTTCTCAAGTTCTATATGGATGTCGAGAGTCCCGTTAAGGAACCTTGACCCCGCACAACCTGTTCCGTACTTGTCGACAGCCTTTTTAGCTGCTTCCTTGATCGCGGGATGATTCGTAAGTCCCAAATAGCTGTTTGAACCGAACATCAGAACATCTTTCCCCCTGATCTTTACGACGGTATCCTGATCGGATTCAATTTCCCTGAAGTAGGGATATATGCCCTCTTTCATTGCTTTCTGCGGGGCATCGTACTTTGAAAGTCTTTCCTGTAAAGTTCTCAAAGCTTTAGAAATTAATGCTGCCAAAATATAAAAAACAACAATATCATTAACAATCCGAGTTTTAAAAGAATTTCATCAGGAAGTTCCGGAGCAGACTTATATTTATACATTTGACTTTTCTTACTAAATAGCTTTCCGGGATGGATAATTTATACAGTTACTCACTTATAATCATTTTTTGTTGTGCAGTCATAGTATTCGGCATATTATTCTTTGTTTCTGCGCCCTACGGTAAGTTCATAAGAAAAGGCTGGGGGCCGGTGATAAGAAGCAAATGGGCCTGGCTTACGATGGAATTCATGTCGCCGGCACTGATACTCCTATTCTTCCTTCTGGCTCCGGGTAAAAATATTGTGGAAATAATTTTCGTTTCGGCATGGCTTATCCATTATGTACACCGCACCTTCATTTACCCTTTCAGCCAGTCGGGCAGGGATAAGTATTTCCCGGTGGCAGTGGCACTGATGGCTGTCATCTTCAATATTCTTAACGGATTTGTAAACGGATACGGTATCTTTCATCTGAATGAGTACGGTATGTCATGGCTCAGCTCATGGCAGTTCATTACCGGCGCAGTTCTTTTTACGGCAGGATTTATTATCAATAAAACCGCTGATGAAAAATTAAGGACACTGAGGAAAAACAACGGCGGTGACTATGTTATTCCCAAAGGATGGTTGTTTGATTATATATCCTCTCCGCATTATTTCGGAGAGCTTATCGAATGGGCGGGATGGGCAGTTATGACTTGGTCGCTACCCGGGTTTGCATTTTTCGTATTCACCTTTGCAAACCTCTTTCCACGGGCTGTCAGAACTCACAGGTGGTACAGGCAGCATTTTGAAGAATATCCTGAAAAAAGAAAAGCTATAGTGCCTTTTGTCATATAGCTCTTTTATGAGCCTTTCGGGATTAAAAAATATTGACTTTTTCCAAATCAAATATAACTTTACAGAGAATTAACAGATGGATTATCTACCTATGCATAAAGGTTATTTTGATTCTTATTCCTACGACACTCCTTCCGGAAAAAAACTTACTCTCTGTGAGAGATTTAAACTCAACAACCGGTTTTATTTCATTTATAAATATGCAGTTATAGTATTAAAAACAAGAAGTCAGGCAAGAAAAGGATTATATGACGACAAAGCATGGGCTGACTCATCTTATCATATTTTCCGCTTTATCGAAAAGGCAGGGGGGATGTTCCATCTTTCCGGTATGGAAAACATAGCAAAATCGCCTGACCC
>JAFGXX010000127.1 GCA_016936435.1 Bacteroidales bacterium | reverse complement strand
TCTTCCATTGCTGCTTCGGAACGTTTATCATCATATCTGCCTCCTCTTTCAGTAACCCGGGTAGCAGCTATCTCGGAGATAATATCTTCAATCGATTCAGCTCTTGAAAGTGTTATGCCTGTGCATGTTATGTCGCCTATTGTCCGGCATCTCACATCTGTTTCAAAAACTTTTTCAGAGGGTTTCAGCTGCATGAAAGGAGCCCAGGCCAGGTAGACGCCATTACGCTGGAATATTTTCCTTCGATGTGAATAATACAGTTCCGGCAATTTGATATTTTCATATTTTATATACTGCCATACGTCGAGTTCGGTCCAGTTACTTATAGGGAAGACCCTGAAGTGTTCTCCGAAATTCTTATGTCCGTTGAAGATGTTCCATAGTTCCGGTCTCTGGTTTTTGGGGTCCCATTGCCCGAATTCGTTCCTGTGTGAAAAGAATCTCTCTTTTGCACGTGCTTTTTCTTCATCACGCCGACCGCCACCGATAGCCACATCCAGATTCAGGTCATCGATACCGTCGAGGAGTGTTACCGACTGGGCCTTGTTTCTGCTTGCATTGATGCCTTTTTCTTCCGACACTTTGCCCTGGTCGATAGAATCCTGAACGTATCTTACTATCAGTTCCACGTCAAGGTCCCTTGCAAGGTCATCCCTGAATTTTAGAGTTTCTTCAAAGTTATGGCCTGTGTCGATATGCATAAGGCTGAAGGGCATTTTTGCAGGCCAGAAAGCTTTTTTTGCAAGATGAACGAGCACGATAGAATCTTTCCCTCCTGAAAAGAGGATCACTTTTTTCTCGAACTGAGCTGCCACCTCCCTCATTACATAAATAGCCTCATTTTCAAGCTCTTTCAAGTGATCATCATTTATCTTCATATGTTGATGGTTTTTACTTTTACAAAATACTGAAACGTCCCGGCTGCTTACTTATTAATGATTGTCCCGACAAAATTTCAACGAATTAAAAATTACTAATTATTCCGGACAAATCATAGGACTTTACCTGACATGTAATCCGCATTCTTTCAGATCATCATTTTCCCACCACCAGCGGCCTGAACGGAAATCATCGCCGGGGTTTACGGCTCTTGTGCATGGCTGGCAGCCAATGCTTATGAAATTTCTGTCGTGAAGTACATTGTAGGGCACCATGTTTTCCTTAACGAATTTCCGCACTTCTTCGTATGACCAAAGCAGAAGAGGATAATACTTGAACAGTTTTTTGTGCTCATCATATTCAATCCAGTCTAGTTTTTTCCTGCTGTCGGACTGATCTGCCCTTATACCTGATATCCACACCATCTTTCCTTCAAGTGCCCTGTTCAGGGGAACTACTTTCCGGATATGGCAGCATTCGTGGCGGTTTTCTTTTGAATAGTAGAAGCTGTAAGGCCCTTTTTCACTAACCATTGCCTCAACAAGCTCATGGTCAGGGAAATATACTTTGATGTTCTGCTGGTATTTTTTAATGGTTTTATTAAAAACATCATATGTTTCCGGGAACAGCCTTCCGGTATCAATAGTAACTATTTCAACCGGAATATTATTCGCAAAAATCAGGTGGGTTATAACCTGATCTTCAATTCCAAAACTGGTTGTAAAAAGCGTTTGCCCGGCGTAAAGTGAAGTCAGGGTTTTTAATGCATCCACGATTGACTTCCCTTCCAGTGATTCTTTCAGTTCTTGTGTGTTCATTTTTCTGATCTGCTGTTTTCTTCTTCAGTATGTTGATTTTAATTCCATGAATATGAGCCCATAACCTTTCGTGAAAATAATACAGAACTGTTTTGGTGATCACTTCGATACTGCCTATCGATACAGCAAATGAAAGTTTTCCTGTGATGAAGTAACTGATTATAATTGTATCAAGAGTCCCGACAATTCTCCATGATAAGGATTTAATGAAGCTTTTTATGGGCTTATCTGACTCCCCGGCCGGTTTTGATAATTGTTTCCGTCCTGTACCGGCTGCCTGATTGTTTAGGATTACATCTAACATAATTCTGGTCTTTTCGGACGGTGTAAAATTAGAACAATGATATCAGTTGTGGATTGGCAATTATGCTGCAAAAAAATAGGTATTTATACACATGCTTCTATTTGATTTCAATCCCTTTTAAACAGATGATTACTGAACATACAGGCAGAGAGGAAGGTGTATTTAAATATATTATAACCGCAAAGTGCGCTGAGCATTCGCAAAGGTCGCAAAGTAAATAATTACAGCATTTAATGCTTTGCGTTCCTGAATAAGACTTCAATGTTCCCGTATGAGCTTCCCCCGAGTCAGAAACAGATTATTGATACTTCCTGCAGGCCGGTTCAGAAGATATTATTTTTCCTTAATCCATTTCGATCTGTCAGGAAATTCGGGTACGCTGACCTTTTTTACAGGTTTTTGCTTCAGTTGCTGCATCAGTACCTCGACGGCTTTTTCAACGCAGGGATCAATGCCTTTTGCCAGTTGTTCGGGACGGTCAACGACTTCTATGTCGGGAGAGACGCCCCTGCCTTCAATTATCCATCCTTCATCGGCGTCGAAGATACCGAACCTTGGAACTGAAACGTATCCGCCGTCAACAAGTCCGGCATTACCCGAGATACCGACCAGGCCTCCCCATGTTCTTGTCCCTATCAGGGTTCCCAGTCCGAGTTTTTTGAAATAGTAGGGGAAGGCGTCACCGCCTGAAGAGGAGAATCCGTTTATAAGCATTACTTTGGGCCCGTCGTGGGCTATTCCCGGTGTCTTGCCGGGGAGAAGCCCGTTCTGGTACCAGTATGAAAGGGTCTTGCGGTCGAGCAGATCTGTAATATTGTCGGGGATGAACCCTCCGCCGTTATAGCGTTCGTCAATTATGAGAGCCTCCTTGTCGAAGTAGGTGTACATTCCGTGGTAAATCTCACGGGTACCTTCCGTAGAGGTGTTTGGCACATAGATGTATCCGATTCTTCCCCCGGAAAGTTTATCTACCATTGCTCTTCTTTCGTTCACCCAGTTTAAGTGCATAAGTTGAAGTTCGCTCGATACCGGTTTGACAGTATATGTCCTTGAACCTTCCACCGATGCCTTGCTGTTGACGACAATCTCAACTGTTTTTCCGGCCTTGTTCTCGAGGTATACGTAGGGATTTATTTCCGTTGTTACATCATTTCCGTCGATGCTGATGAGGTAGTCGCCTTCACTGACTTCCATACCCTGTTCGGCAAGAGGAGAACGGAGTGAAGGTTTCCAGTTCTCACCCTGGTATATCCTGGTGATCCTGTACCTGCCTGATCTTTCATCAGGAACCAGGTCTGCACCCAGCAGTCCGTTATCAACTCTTTTTACCTGATCAAAGTCTCCCCAGTCGACGTAAGAATGACCTGTGTTGCTTTCAGCCACTATCTCGTTCAGGATATAATCCAGGTCGGCCCTGTGACCGACGTATGGCAGCAGAGCACTGTAACGATCCCTCATTGCCTTCCAGTCGACACCGTGAAGATTACCTACATAGAAATAGTCACGGAATATCCTCCATGCATCAACAAAGATCTGGTTCCACTCTTTCCGGGGATCAATTTTCATTTCCAGCCCGTCGAGGTTAAGTGTCCCTGTTCCCGGCTTCTGTCCCGGCGAAAGCTTTGTTATTCCGAAATTTGCTCCCGATCTGTACAGTGCTGTTTTTCCGTCGGCCGATATCGTGGCCATCATGACCCGGTCGAGGATCTCTTCATTTTTCTCTTCAGCCAGGTTGAATTTCATGAGCTTCCCGTTGCTGATGTATATCAGACCGCCTTCTACAGCACCTGCAATGCCGTAACTGCCGGGTTCGCCGGGAAGCACGGTTACCCTGTTGTTTATTCCGTCAGGATCGATTTCAACCCTCAGCTCCTTTTTCTCGGGAGCCTTTTCTTCAGGGGATGTTTTTTCCTTTTTAGCCTTGCCGGAAGAAGGTGTTTCATTTGTCTTCTCCTCTTTTACCGGTTCAATATCATTTTTAACTTTGAATATCCTGGGGCTCCCCTTGGTAAGCGAGAGCACATACATGCGTGTTGCCCTTGTATAAAGATAGTCTGATTCAAAGCCTGAGCGGGTAAGATTATAGTCGCGGTTTGAGGTGAAGAAAATGTAGTTTCCGCATTTGCTGAAAACAGGAGTGTTATCAGAATATATGCCATCAGTAAGGGACTGTTTCTTTCCGGTGGCAATTTCATATACCCAGATCACGGATTTCTCATTGCTTCCGGGCAGGGTATATGTTATCCAGCGTGAGTCGGGTGAGAAGTCATAGCTTCGGATCTCGTCATAAGTTGCATGATCGATGTCTGTTATTTTCGCTGTTGCTGCGTCGACAAGCCTCAATTTCATCGTCCTGTCGAAAAACACGAGATATTTGCTGTCGGGCGACCACAGAGGTTCATATTTCCATGCCGATGATCCGGATGTCAGCTGTCGGGGTTTGGCTCCTTTTTTATTTTCAAGCAGGAAGAGTTCGTATTCTCCGGTCTGGTCGGAATAATATGAAATATATTTTCCGTCGGGTGACCATGCCGGGAATATCTCACGGATACCCTGTGTGCGGGTCAGGTTCTCGGTGATGCCGTTTTCGGCCGGCACCGAAAAGATATCTCCCCGTGCATCGAAAAGGGCGCGCTTGCCAGTGGGTGAAATGTTAAAGCTGTTGATATTGTCCTTTACATTTCTGAAGTAGGGCAGCAGGTTTGGATTGTCGAAGCTGATATTTATTTTAAGCTTTTCCGACTGAAGGGTCTGAAGGTTTAATTTGTACAGATAACCGCCATTTTCATAGATGAGCTGGTCACCGTTCCCTGATGGCCACATCACGTCGAAATCCGTATGGCGGGTAATTTGTTTTGTTTCCTTGGTAGCCACATTGTATTGCCAGATGTTAAGCCTGAGATCACGGTCGGAGGAAAAGAATATGTTGTCGCCGTTCCATGTGGGCAGATGGTCTGTACCTTCGAAATCAGTTATCTGTTCCGAGGTGTTGGCTTTAAGGTCATAGATCCACAGATCGCCGGCCATTCCTCCCTTATAGCGTTTCCAGTTCCGGAACTCGCGGTCGACAGGCGTGAAGACTATCTTTGATCCGTCGGGGGACAGTACGCCGAATCCGCCGCTGAAGATCTGCAGTGGTTTCTCAAATCTGCCGTCGAGGCTTACAAGGAAGTATTTTCCTCTGCGGTCACCGAGGGGTGTACGGTTTGCCCTGATGAGTATCTGTTTGCTGTCGGGGGTCCAGTCGAGAACTACATTATCCCATCCGCCCCTTGGAGGCATGACTCCCACGGAGTTATACCAGGTAAGTTGTTTCGGGATACCTCCCTTAACAGGGATGACATAAATTTGACGGTTGCCTGCATACTCTCCGGAGAATGCTATCCAACGGCCGTCGGGCGATATTTTCGGGAAAAGTTCCATCCCGGGGTGAGATGTCAGGCGCCTGGCTTCACCACCATCCGAATTAACACTCCAGATATCACCCGCATATACAAACACCGCAATATCCTTGTTTATGTCCGGAAATCTCAACAGCCTTGCATAATCAATCGCTTCAACATTAAAGGCAACGATGCCGGACAGCATCAGGAGGGCAAATATTTTCTTAATGTATTTCATGATTATGATTTTATTGAAACACAAATTTAGGGATTTTAATAATAATTGTCCGGGACATATGAAATGTTGCCGTGCATTAATACTTAATGTTTGTTAATTTTGAATCACAATCTTTAGGATGGCAAACAACTATTTCAGTTTCAAGCAATTTACTGTATATCACGATAAATGTGCGTTCAAAGTAGGTACCGACGGAGTACTCCTGGGGGCTTATGCTGATGTATCGGGTGCAAAAAACATACTTGACATAGGGACGGGCAGCGGACTTATCGCCCTGATGCTTGCACAACGTTGCGGTGCTGAGATAAAAGCTATTGAACCCGACAGTGATTCATATGTTCAGGCCTCCGGAAATATAAAAATGAGTAAGTGGAGTGACAGAATAAAGGTTTTTAATACGACACTTCAGGATTATGATCCCGGAACATTGAGGTTTGATCTTGTTGTTTCCAATCCTCCCTTTTTCAGAAATTCGCTGATCAATCCTGATCCGCAAAAAGCACTGGCACGGCATGGGATTTCACTTACAGCCGAAGAGCTGCTTTCAGGAGTTGCAGGTCTTATGACCGAAGAAGCTAAATTTCAGGTTATCATGCCCTATGCTGAAGGCATTGTACTTGTTGCCGAAGCACAGCAATATGGTCTTTATTGTAATAAGATGCTAAAGATAAGGCCTCTGCCCACAAGCGAGATCAAAAGGCTGATCCTGACCTTTTCACGCACGAGATCAGAGATGCACGGGAGTTTTCTCACAATCGAACACGGGAAAAGACATGAATTCACTGAAGAATACAGGAAGCTGACGAAAGATTTCTATCTTAAATTCTGACCACCTTACTGGCTGATCATTTCGGTCTCCGGAAGCCCGTATTCCTCCTTCATTTCTATTCCCAGCGTCTTCAGTTCGTCAAGAACGGGTTCATAAATCTCCGGTATGACAGGACGGTACACACCTGAAAGGTCAATCTTCTTTTCCAGGATCATCTTTACAGCGACTGATGCCGGCAGGGCAACCGTTCTTGCCACGGCAGTATTAGTGGCAGGAGTACCGAAATCGAGCATCGATGATTTAATGACTTCCTTCCTTCCACCCTGAAATTCGGCGAGGAACACATGCTGCATGATAACTGCATCCCTTTCATCGGGTGACAGTGACATTTTACTTATCATCCTGTCGGAGGTTATTTCGAAAGGTGATGTTGTAAGGTAAGGCAGCTTTTCATTGTCGAAGAAGCCGAGCCATTCCAGCGCCTGCATTGCTGTTGCATTTTGGTTTAAGCCAAGTTTCTTGGCTGTTTGTGCCCTGAGATCTTTTGTTACAGCTGTCCCTGCGATCTTTGCCATGAATTCTGCATACGTCATCCCCGAATAATCTTCTGTTTTGTCATCGAGCATGTTCAGTTGCTTCATGGCATCGAGTGTTTCACACCATCCCCTGTAGCGGAAAGTGCCTCTGTACATTGTCATTGCTTCGGGGATGCCATATATACCGATATAGCTTATTGAATCCCTGTTGGGATAAACCTCCAGCTCTCCCGTGCCCGGGAAATAATAGCTGAAAGTGTCCCTGAACAGGTCAGCAGGTTCAATTTTCACTTCGCGGCCTTTTTTCAGGTACAGGGCACTGTTCCTGCTGGCCATCACCACACCTTTGGGACTCCATGAGAATTTATACTTAAGCGGATTGCCGGCAGCTTCGGGAGCCGGCAGAGCACCGCAGAGGGAATAGAATTCAAGTACCTTTCCTCCCTCGTTGTGAATATGGTCAATGATCTTCATTGCGGTCATGTGGTCTATCCCCGGGTCGAGTCCCATCTCGTTAAG
>JAFGXX010000003.1 GCA_016936435.1 Bacteroidales bacterium | reverse complement strand
GTTTGAGGCGGTGTCGTTACGGGGATGAGCTTCTCCCCATCCATAAGCTGTCAGAAGAGCGAGGTGTGCCCCTGCCGATCCCCCTATAAGTGCAATGCGGTCAGGATCATAACCATAATTCTCTCCATTGTTGTAAAACCAACTGAGGGCATCCGAAATATCCTCTACGCATGCCGGATAAGGTCTGTCTTTAAGGAGGCGATACGATACAGTAGCGGTGACATAACCTCTTTTTGCAAAATCTACAAGATAGACCAGATAATCGGATCGTTTGCCGCTTTTCCACGAGCCGCCATGTATAAAGACCAGTAATGGTGCAGGGTGTACGATGTTTTTGGGCCTGTAGATATCTAGCTGAATCGACTTGCCGTTAATATTCTAATACTCTATATTCTTTATTTCCTGGATGGTTTCGGGGATTAAAGGATTTATATCCACCAGTTTTTCCAGCCCGATACCTGCTGCCAGGTAATTAGTTATAACAAAATGGTAACCTATAGGTTTCTTTTCCTGGAATAAGATCCCTGTCAATCGTGGGATAAGCATGGCAATACAAAAAACGGCAAGCATTGCCGCGACAATTATCAGAAGTCGTTTTAATAGTTTTAATATCATGGCTGTAAATTCAGTTCTGTCAGCATCTCTTTAAGGTTTCTGTGAATAAGAGGGGCAGTTTCGGGGCCCAGTGAATTTTCCTCTCCATAGGGAGCATCATTCCTGCCATATGTATAGGGCGACCTGACATCCCACTGGCTTTTGGGGATGAGATAGCCTGTTTCGTCGTTGGCCAGGCCAAAAACGAACTTAAATTTTCCGGGCATCATATCCCTTACAGACGGTACTTCGACAGGTTCGATATCGAAATCGGCACCATCCGGTGTCTCTATACCTCCGTTTATAATTTCAGGATAGACTTCACCCGGCAGAGTTGCAAAGGAGAGTGAACCAAGGGTGAAAACCGCGAGTTCGGACCGCATTTTCATCCAGCCGGTGGTTCCACGGTCGAGAATGCCCAGAAATGTTGCCAGTTTGAACATTTTATTCTGTATGGGCATTGTAATTGTCCTGACTATCAGTGATATCCCTGCAGAATCAATTTCGGCGGCAGGTTTTTCCATGGCATTCAAGGCAAGTAGAGCCAGCTGCTTTCCCTGTGCTTCTGCTTTTTCAAACGAAGGTTCACTTAATTCCTGTCCTGTGAACGGATCGCGTACAGGCAGGCTTGGATGTGTTGTCATCAATCCTCCTATGGCCCCGTTGATGTACATTGCAACTCCGCCGGTCCCTGCCATGACAAGGCTGTCTCCTTTGCGTATGCCTTTTTCAACCCCTTCACGTACAAAATGAGGGAAATCGGAAGTGACAAGCAGATTTCTGCTCCAGAGAGTCTCAGGATGATCTGCCCATGCAATGAGAGTGCCAAGCGTATTACCGTCCTCCCTGCTGACGGCTCTTATTATTCTCAGACCCGGGTCCATAACTTCAGGTTCGCGTGTATCCTTTACCAGTGGTATTGCTCCTGTTGGATCTTCCGAGATCTTCAGGCTTGCCGGTTTTAGGTTGTTTACTGCACTTATTACTGATTTAACTGCCTGATCTTTTACATATTCCATGTAATCATCATCGACACCTGTTTTAAAGGGAGATTTGCCCCACAGACCGAGCAGGTCGGGACATTCATGGGAATGAGTTGAAACAACGATAGTATAAGTTACACCGGCCGATGCGGGAATACGTTCCCGGACGTCTATTACATCGCAGTTCATAAATCCGATGGCGTCAAGTACGACAACAGCCAGCCTTGTTTGTCCGTCATCCAGAACCATGGTCCTTGCCCACAGGTCGTCATGAATTCCGTTTGCAGCCCTGCTGTTGCTGAAACCTGCCATCCATACCGGATCAAACTTCCCGTTACCGTTGCCGTCGGTAAAAGTGTCGCCGTCTTTCGGCCTGTACCGGGCGTCGTTATTTGCATCGGTCCATCTGTCGGTCACTTCGGGAGTTATGGGCATAGCAGCAAACCCGGCTTTAAGCGGCGAAGAATGTCTGCTGATGATCTTCATATCAGCCTTATAGCCGGGGTGCCTGTCTTTCAGGTTTATGATTCCGGTAAATAAAATACCTGCAATAATTATCAACAGTAAAAGCCCGGCGCCTGTGAGGAATTTTTTCATCCTGATTATGATTTGGGTATGTAATGTTTTATTCCTGCAAATATCTGGTCGCCGTAACGGGATCAGTTTTTCAGGATCTGGGATCATTATCAAAAATAGGTTAAAAAATGAAACTAATTCTTAAGATGCTTAAAAAAGGAGCACTGAGGCTATAATACTACCCTGAATTAAGACCACTGGTTAAATGTAAATTTAATCACTTTATACCAGTGTATTATGAAAGCAAAAAAACATTCAGATTCTTTCGGATAAATTAATGCCCGCTGATCACTCCAAGGTAACGACCTGCCCAGTATGGCAACAACCAGATATCTCCGGCGCTGTATTCTGATTTTCCGTCATCGCCTCCGTCCAGGTCGAAACGGTTTGCGTTATGTCGTGCTATCCTCAGTTCGTCAGGGGGCAGAACTTCTTTAAGTGTCTGGTTTCTGAAATTCGGTTCCAGGAATTCAATGTCTTTCCTGTGACTGTTTTTCACTGTCCAGCTTATCAGATCCAGAGGATACTCCTGCAAATACCATATTGCCTCTTCCAGGTCAATATCTTCAGCTCCCGTGATCGCCGTAAGGATATTCCATAAAGCTTCATTCTCGGGTTTTTCTGCTTCCCAATGGTCGAGGATGGCCTGCCTGTATTTTGTCTTTAGGGTATCATTGAAGGCATACCTGTAGAGCCCCCAGTAACCGCAATAATACATTTCATCGTCGGAGTGGTTCCATCCTTCCGACAAGAGCCTGCTCAGGGCATCTGCTTCTTCAGGAACCTTTCCTATTTCCTCCATGGGCTTCATCAGGTTTTCCAGGTAACCGTGTTCACGAAGAAGACGGAAGGCGGCTTCCTTATATTTTTCCTTACCGGTGAAGTGATATGCAGTCTGCAACATGCCTGTTATATTGGATGAGTTAAGCTTCCTGTCACCTGTCATTTCTGGAAATCCGTTCACATATTCAGGGTTCCATCGTCCCCACCTGGTAGGCTTTCCGTCCCAGTCGATCAGGTAGAAATCATTTCTGACAATATGAGACATCAGAGTATCAATAAGCTCCACTGCTTTATTTCGGATACCAGGCTCTTTTACCAGCTCAGCTATAACGCCAAAAGCGAAAATATGACCTATAGCCTCGTCACTGCTTGTGGTCGATTTCCAGTCCCATTCGGGATCGCCGGCACGTCGCCACGGGATATCGTCATATTTATATCCTCTTCTTTCAAATGACCTGGCAGGGAAGCCGGGTACGGGATTGATAGTGTAGAGCCTTTCCAATGCATCGAGCGATTCCCTTATATTGGCAAGAGCGTCTTCCGATCCTGTTACGGCATAGCGGAAAGTCTCAGCAGCCAGATACATGGAAGTCCATAATCCGTCGTTGTCGGAATCTTCAACACTTCCGGTCGTCACATCTCCTTTTTCCATTGAAGAAAGGGTGGCATTAAATCCGTTCCTGATATGCCTTTCCCTGACCTGTTTTTCGAAGAAGAGGGCTTTATCATACAGGGTCATCTCCCTGAAGCATATCTGTCCCAATCCCCTTGTGGTAAGGACAAGAACAGAGTTTTCCGGTCCCCTTGAAATATGGATAACGGTATCCGACGGTATCCATCGTTCGGAGGCATAGTAGTTGAATTTCCCGTCGTCCCCCAGCATCATCGCCCCCCATGTTGAGCCGAACCAGAGCTTGCCATCAATCTCACATACTGAAGTTAATTCAGTCCACGGCATATCCCTGTGAATATCACCTGTCTGCTTTCCGGTCTTAATGTCCAGCTCCAGGTAGCCGTCAACGGTTCCTGCAATTATCTTATTTCCTGTGATTTCAAAGCAGGTGAGCCTGTCATTATCCAGGACTCTTTCAAGGTTTCTTTTACCAGGGTCGAAACGGTTCACAGATCTCTTTCCAAGTATCCAGAAGGCGTTGTTTGTCTTATCGAAGCGGATATCCTTTATTTCTTCGTTCTGAAGAGAGCCCTGCCATAATATATCAGAATCCTTCACCAGGGCCAGGGTTTTCCCGTCGGATATCAGGAAACTAAAATCAGGTCCACCGGAAAGGATACGTGCACCGGGAAGATTGTGCTGTGAGAAGAGTTTTCCGGCCCAGGCATTGCTAAGAACAGCCTTATCATCTACATAAACCAATTGCCCGTCATATATTGTTATCCCGGCTATTTTCTTATCTGCTGTGGGCCGGTATTGCCGGTCTTTTACAAGTGTACCCGGAAAGAGAAATTGTCCGGCACGCGGTCTGAAAAGTCCTTCCGCCGACAGGATCTGTATGTAGCCATTCCTGTCGGAGACGACTTTTTCAGGTTTCAGTGCCGGTTCACTAAAGTAATATTTCACTGAATAGTCCTGAATGAAGGGTTTGTCGACGTAGACGGCAGGTCCGGGTTTTGTTTTTCCCTGATCCCCGGTATCGCAGCTGCATAACAGGAAAGCAGCTGAAAGCAATATCAGGGATCCCTTTATTATCTTACTTTTCATGACAGGCATTTCAGGTTAAGATCGGTTTTACAATACAGTAAAGAAGGGTAATACTTTGTAATCTAAATGTAAAGATAAGACATAGCCTCTGATTATTAAGGACTATTATTTTTAATTTCAAAGGGGTGGGATCCATGTACCCATCCCCCCAGCCCTCCCTGATTCACATGTACCCATGCCCCCAGCCCCCTTCCCTACAGTTTAGGGAAGGGGGAGTGAACGATTACAGTTCTGTTTATCTATTTTAATCTATTTTATCCGTAGGTTCCGCTCCCCCCTCTCTGCTTCAGAAGAGAGAGCCTGTCCCGCCTCCGGCGGGAGGGGCAGGGGGGTGAGTTAGTGTATCACAGTGGGGGGTGATTACATTGGAATTATAAAGGGATTACAACCTCACTTCGTTCGGTTGTGATCCCAGATTGGGATTCCAGCAAATCTTTAACAAACCTTTCAGGTATTATTTGTTTTACCGAAGCTCCTTCAGAGAGCAAGCTCTCCCCGGAGCCCCGGTAAAACAAATAACCCCGCCTGACGGCGGGGTTTGTTAAAGATTTGCGGAGAGAGGGGGATTCGAACCCCCGGTACCCTTTTGGGGTACACTCGCTTTCCAGGCGGGCCAGTTAAACCACTCCTGCATCTCTCCTTCTATATGCCGAAGCCTTCTTTGAACACCGTAGTCCCGATTTATCGGGACGAAGGTGTTGGCGAAAGCAGACTTTCTCAAAAGACCTGCCAAATTTTCGGCGGCGCAAATTACAAAAAAATTCCTAAACACGTATAACTAAGAAATCTCTCCGGCAAGGGATATGCCCAGATACTTAATGACATTTTCCTTCTTCCTGCAGGTGCCGAGCAGATGCATAAGCTTGGTGACCGAAGCCTCGGAAGTTATATCCCTGCCGCTGACAACACCTGCAGCAAGAAGCTGACGGCTGGTCTCATATAAACCCATCTCAACACTGCCCCCGTGACATTGGGTTACATTGTATATAATACCCCCTTTCCGGATAAAATTCTTCAGTTCGGCAATGAACCACTTGTATGTGGGTGCATTTCCCGAACCGAAAGTCTCGATGATCAACCCTTTGAGTCCTGTCGTATTTATCACCGCCTCTACGAAATTCCTGTTTATGCCCGGGAAGAGCTTCAGTATGGCAACGTTGGTGTCGAAATCTTTATGTACCCTGAGCTTTTTCTTCCCCGCCGGATAATGAATATCTTCCGAATTGTACCTTAGATGCAGTCCGACCTCTGCCAGGGGCGGGTAGTTTGGCGAGTTGAAGGCATCAAAATGCTCGGCACTGTATTTGGTAGTCCTGTTTCCCCGTGTCAGCTCATTGTCGAAATAAATACACACCTCCGGTACCAGCGCTGCCCCCTTCTTTTTTGCAGCAGCTATCTCTATGGCCGTCAGTAGGTTCTCCCTGCCGTCCGTCCTCAGGAGTCCGATAGGAAGCTGCGACCCTGTGAATATTACCGGTTTGGCCAGGTTCTCGAGCATAAAACTCAATGCCGATGCTGAATATGCCATGGTATCAGTACCATGGAGGATTACGAAACCGTCGTAGTCATTATAGTTTTCTTCGATGATCTCTGCCATCCGTATCCAGGTCCCGGGATCAATATTCGAGGAATCCATTACCGGATCAAAGGTCACCGACTGCAGGTTGAAACCCAGTTTCCCGAGCTCCGGAACATGCCGGTTGATATGGTTGAAATCGATAGGCACCAGGGAATTGGTTTTCAGGTCATGCACCATCCCTATGGTGCCTCCGGTATAGATAATCAGGATCGGGGTTTCGCTGGAACTCTTCATAATCAATCAGATATTAAACAGACGGCATGAATTTTCAAATGTCACCCGGGCGCTTTCTTCTTCGCTTATCCCAAGTATTTCGGCAATTTTTCTGTTTATTACCGCGATGTAGGAACTTTCGTTCCTCCTTCCGCGGTGAGGTACGGGAGAGAGCCAGGGAGAATCTGTTTCCAGGACAATATTCCTGATCCCGGCAGCTTTCACCACCTCGACGGTTTTGGAATTCTTATATGTTACCGGTCCGCCGATACCCAGCATAAATCCCATATCTCCCGCTCTTTCTGCATCTGCGGTCGTACCCGAGAAGGCGTGCAGGACACCTGACAGCTTTTCTCCACGGAATTCATCCAGGACTGAAAAGACCTCAGGGAATGATTCACGTGAGTGGATAACCACAGGCAGATTTTTGCTTATCGCAAAAGCCACCTGCTGTCTCATTGCTTCAAGTTGCTCTTTAAGATGCGACTTGTCCCAGTACAGGTCTATACCAATCTCTCCAATTGCAACCAGATTATGTTTGCCGTGCAGATCAAGGATTTTTTCAAGCTGTTCCGGGTAATCAGCCCCTACAGATGTGGGATGAAGTCCGGTCATGGGAAGGCATATCCCTTTATACCTGTTTGCTGCTGAAAGCATTGCTTCGACGGAGTTTATGTCGATATTGGGCATCAGCATTTTCTCAACGCCGCAAGCCAGCGCCCGGCTTATCATCTCGTCCCTGTCGTTGTCGAATTCAGGCAGGTACAGGTGGGTATGTGTGTCGGCGAGCTGCATCAGACAACTCCCTGTGCTATCATTGCATTGGCTACCTTAACAAATCCTCCGATATTGGCTCCGTCGACGTAATTAATGAATCCGTCATCCTTGCGTCCGAAATTGACACAGGTTGCATGAATGTTCTTCATAATTGTGTGGAGCCGGCTGTCGACCTCTTCGCGCGACCAGGGAAGTCTCATTGAATTCTGTGTCATTTCAAGTCCTGATGTTGCAACTCCTCCTGCATTTGCAGCTTTGCCCGGCCCGTAAAGTATCTTTGCCTTAAGAAAGACCTCTACAGCTTCAGGTGTGGAAGGCATGTTTGCTCCCTCGGAGACACAGACGCAGCCATTTTTAACAAGTAATTTTGCTTCGTCTTCATTTATCTCGTTCTGAGTGGCATTTGGCATGGCGATGTCACACTTGATGATCCATGGTCTCTTGTCTTCAAAATATTCAACGCCATATTTTTCAGCATACTCTTTAATCCTTCCCCTTTTGACGTTCTTAAGTTCCATAATGAACTTCAGCTTTTCGGCGTCAATACCCCTGGGATCGTAGATGAAACCGTTGGAGTCGGACATGGTGACCACCTTTCCGCCGAGCTGGGTGATCTTCTCGGTTGCATACTGGGCAACGTTGCCTGATCCTGAGACGCATATGGTTTTCCCTGCTATGCTGTCGCCGCGGGTGGCAAGCATCTCCTGTGCAAAATATGTGGCTCCGTAGCCTGTCGCCTCCGGTCTTATCAGCGAGCCTCCCCATTCAATCCCTTTACCAGTAAGAACCCCTGTAAATTCATTTTTAAGTCTTTTATACTGTCCGAACAGGTATCCGATCTCCCTTCCGCCAACGCCTATATCACCAGCAGGCACATCAGTGTCGGCACCGATATGACGGAAAAGTTCAGTCATGAAGCTCTGACAGAATCTCATTACCTCGTTGTCGGATTTACCTTTCGGATCGAAGTCAGATCCTCCCTTGCCTCCTCCCATGGGAAGGGTTGTGAGGCTGTTCTTGAAGACCTGTTCGAAAGCAAGGAATTTAAGTATCCCCAGGTTGACGGTGGGGTGAAAGCGAAGACCTCCCTTATAAGGTCCTATGGCGCTGTTCATTTCTATTCTGAAACCACGGTTTATCTGCACTTCGCCCTTGTCGTCGAGCCATGGAACCCTGAAAATGATAGTCCTTTCAGGTTCAGCTATCCGCTCAAGGATCTTTGCATGTTTATACCTTGGATTTTCTTCAATGAAGGGTATCAGCGATTCCGACACTTCCTGAACAGCCTGGTGAAACTCGTTCTCACCCGGATTCTTGGCCTTGATCATCGCCATGAACTGTTGAACTCTGGGATCCATAGTAAAAGGTTTTTAGGGTTAATACTGAAAATGAAGGTCTAAAATATGAAAAATGGACAATCCAAAGCACGTGATAAGAAGAAAAATTTATTGCTTTCATGTACAGGCCGGATATTTAAGAGTCACTATATCAATAAAAAAGAGGCCTGTTGTGTTATTTTGAAAGCGGACTGTCCTTTGAAGTTAATGCATGGGAGCCTCGGGCCTTATATTTTGGTATTTTTTTAATTTGCCCTGTAAAGGTTGCCGGGGGAAAATTTTACCAGCCCCCTGAGTTCCATCTGAAGCAAAATGGGAGAAAGTTTTTGTATGGGAAGGTCAAGAGTCCTGCAGATAGTATCTATTGTCATTTCGTTTTCCCTGGAAAGAAGATCAAAGATCGTTTTTTCGGATTCGTTCATATCGGCGAAAAGGGTTTTCTGCACCGGCTGACTTTTCTTATCGGGTTGCCATCCAATTACGAACTCAACGTCATCGGCATTTTCGACGAGAGCAGCTTTGTTGCTCTTGATGAGGCTGTTGCATCCCCCCGACCACTGGTCGTCGGGACGGCCCGGAACTGCCAGGACATCCCTGTTGTATGAGGCTGCAATATCGGCAGTAATGAGAGCTCCCCCGCTGACGCCCGATTCCACGACAAGGGTGGCATCGGAAAGCCCTGCGATGATACGGTTACGCTTTATGAAGTTGTTACGTTCGGGCAGGGCATCCGAAAGAAAATCAGTCAGCAGGCCTCCGTTTTTTAACATCGAATCGGCAGTATTCCTGTGCACTGACGGGTAGATGGTCTTCAGTCCGTTAGCCAGCACTCCGACAGTTGTGAGGTTGAAGGACAAGGCTGCCTTATGTGCTGCTATATCTATGCCATACGCCAGTCCGCTTACGATAATCAGATCCGGATGATGATCTGCCAGTTTGCCAATGATCTTCTCACACATCTCCCTGCCTCTCGGTGTGGCGCTTCTCGTACCGACCACACTCAGTATCTTTGCTGAGTCAAGATCGCAATTTCCCCTGAAAAAGAATACTACCGGTGAATCCTCACACTGCCTGAGCCTGTAGGGATAATCGTTGTCGAGATAAAAAAATGTCCTGATACCATGACTGCTGACATATTCCGCTTCTTTTTCTGCAGCCTCAAGATATGATCTGTCGCGGATATATCTTGCTAATCCGGGTCCTATGCCGGGGATCTTTGTGAGATTCCTGTATGGTTCGTGAAAGACAGCTTCTACATTACCGAAATGGGCAACAAGTTTGCGGGCGCTGATGTCGCCCACGCGAGGTATAAGACCCAAAGCAATTTTATGCTTCAGCGAGACATCTTCGGACATAGCACTAAGGTTGAGACATTCAAATATAATAAAAACCCCCC
>JAFGXX010000002.1 GCA_016936435.1 Bacteroidales bacterium | reverse complement strand
TTCCAGACACAAACAAGCATGAAAATAATTGTCGAAACATGTGGGTTCCATGTGACCATAAAAAATAAAATTATATACACATGAAAAAAGGCAAATGGCTCTTTCCGGGATTACCGGCCTTTTTATTTATCCTTATCTCCTGCTCAGGACCACTGGACTGGCCACAATCTCCTCTATACAATTTTGAAAAGGGAAAATCCGGCATAACTCAGCCGGCAGACAGCGAAAGTGTATTGAGAGAGATTGCCGGTCATTATGCCCACTACGATGTGGTGGCATACGAAGACACTACAACCAGGACCATTATGCGTACGTTCATAATTTCCTACGGATTTACTGATTTTTACATGGAATCGGGCAGACTGATGCAATCTGACAGATTTGTGCATGCTGAACAAAAACTTAGCAGAAAAAACGCTGAATCAGTATTCAGTGACGAAGCTGTGCAGGCAATAAAACCCAGGGTCCGGGAAGTTGAGTTATTCCTGAAAGATGGAGTCTGGAATATCTACAGTCCCGAGAGCCCAAGCCTCCTGGGAATTGAGGGAGATCCGATGAAACCGCTGTCGACCGATCCCAATGATCCCAATCTGACAGATCCTGACAAGGATGGTCATCCTGGAGTTACCGTTCAAATCAGCGTGGGAAAGTTTTTCAGGGGAGAGATATATTTAACACGAAGGGAGATCTTTAGTAATTATCTGACTATGAATAACAACGGAACCCTTAGCGGATACGTTATTGACAGATCTGAGCAATTCGTTGTCGGAGCCTCAAAGAAGATATTAAATCAGGAATCAAATAATTTTCAGCACCCCGATAAAGGGCTTAATCCCGTCCTGCTGGTTAAGATCGACCCCGAAATAGACACTCCTGAAGAGCTGATGGAGATAAGAAATGATATTTTCCCTGAAGAACCGGAATTCCGGAGGAGAAAGAATTGAAATCAAAACCAATTAGTACAAATATGTCTGAGCAAGCTACAGAACAGGAAAAGAGACCTGCCGCGACGGGTTTAAATGCCGAAAGCATAAAAGAATTATGGTCGAAGACCTACAATACCGAAGGAAAACCCGACTGGTCACATATACTCCCCTATTACGATGAAAATATTCATTTCAGGGATTCTGTCCAGGAGCTCCGTGGAATCGACGAATTCGTGGAAATGACACGACGGCTGACCGACCGTTCCAAAGACCTCTCAATGAATATTGTCAGAGTCGCTCAGCAGGACAGGGATATTTTTATTGAATGGGAGATGACCATCAAGTTTAAGAAAAATCCCAGTTCCGTTATATACGGCTCAAGCCGTGTGACACTAAACGAAGAGGGTAAGATAATTGAACAAAGGGACTATTACGATCTCTGGGGGGATATCTTTGATAACATCCCCCGTTTTGGAAAAGCCTACAGGCGTTTTATGAAAAAAAGATTTGGATGATTAGATAATTCATTAGCCTATGCTGCCCAGATATTTCAGGGAATATCAGTGGTCGAACATCGCGGCCATGATCCGGAACAACAGGCGTGATCCGAAAATCTGCACTAAAGATTTCAGGGACAGGCTTGTGGTTATCAGCGGTGCCACTTCAGGAATTGGTTATCATACAGCGAGGAAATTTGCCTCTCAGGGAGCAAGGCTTCTGTGCATTAACCGGAACGAAGAGAAGAGCATTGCATTAAAAACCGAAATAGAAAAAGAATACGGTGTCATCTGCGAGTATGTTATCGCTGACCTGAGTGTTTTGAAAGACGTCTTCAGTGTTGCAGAAAAACTTAACAGGATCGACACTGCCATTGACGTCCTGATCCATAATGCGGGTATCTATCTTACACACAGGGAACTTACCGCCGAAGGCTTCGACAAGGTCTTCACTGTACATCACCTTGCGTCCTTTGTAATCAATATCCTTATTTCTGAAAAGCTGATTTCCCAGGGAAGAGGGAAGATTATCCTGGTCAGTTCTGAAGGTCATCGTTTTGCGCCCTGGGGCTTGCGGCTGGATGATCTGAACTGGGAAAAACGACGATATTCAGGATTGAAAAGCTATGGCTCAGCGAAACTTGCCCAGTTACTGACTATGATTGTGTTTTCTGAATTTTACAAACCATGGGGGGTAACAATAAATGCTATGCACCCCGGAGCAGTACGGTCAGAGACCGGAAAGGATAACGGCGCTATATACCGCTGGATTAAAAAAAATCTTTTCGATAAAACACTCCGACCGACTGAAATATCGGCAGAATCGCTTTACTACATTGGAGTCTCAGAAGAAACAGAAGGTGTTACCGGTAAATTTTTCAACCTAACTACTTTGGAAGAACCAGCACCCCCTGCCCTGGACAAAGAAGCTGCAAAGGAGCTCTGGGCAAAAAGCATTGAAATGACAGGCCTTAAGGATTTGATAAGCAAATTCTGAAACCATATGGCTGAACAAGAATACCATTCAATAGTAGTCGGAGGAGGCATGGCCGGACTTACTTGTGCCACCTACCTGGCCAGGGAAGGCCTCAACGTTTTACTTGTTGAAAAGAACAGGGAATGCGGAGGACTGGTGAATACTTTTTCACACAACGGCTTTCAGTTTGATGCCGGGATCAGAGCTCTTGAAAATGCGGGTATTATTTTTCCAATGTTAAATGAGCTGGGTATTGAACTTGATGTCGTCAAAAGTCCTGTTTCAGTTGGTGTGGAAAATGAAATACTGAATATTGCAGACATTGAAAGTCTGAATGAATACTGCAACCTGCTGGTGAAACTGTATCCTGACAGTAAGGCTGAAATTGATCAGATAATAAGGATAATCCGTAAGATAATGAAGCACATGGATGTACTGTATGGAATTGAAAATCCCTGGTTTAAGGATACTGCCCGCGACCTGAACTATCTGTTCAGGAAGCTTCTGCCCTGGCTGCCAAAATTCCTCCTTACCATAAGGAAAATTAACCGGATGAATGTTCCTGTTGAACCATACCTCCAGAAGATCATTAAAAATCCTTCCCTCCTGGATATTATCTCCCAACATTTCTTCAGGAATACACCTGCCTTTTTTGCCCTGAGTTATTTTTCACTTTATCTCGATTACTTCTACCCCAGAGGAGGTGTTGGCAGAATCGCCGGAGAGGTGGAACAGAAATTCCTTGAATATGGAGGTGAAATAGTGAGGGAAACAACTATTGAAAAAGTATCTGCCTTTGAAAAGAGACTTAGTGATCATAATAAAAATACTTATTCATTTAAAAACCTCGTCTGGGCTGCTGATCTAAAAACTTTTTACAGGATTACCGGTACTGAGGGTCTGTCCCGAAAAACCAGGATGAAATTCGAAAAGACAAAAAGCCTCTTACTTGAGAAAAGAGGAGGAGATTCTGTCTTTACTCTCTTTATTGAGGTGGACGAACCTGTTGAAAGCTTTGGAAAGATCTCCAACGGGCACTTCTTTTATTCTCCGTCACGGAAAGGACTGGGGGATATC
This sequence comes from Bacteroidales bacterium, assembly GCA_016936435.1. Classification (GTDB taxonomy): domain Bacteria; phylum Bacteroidota; class Bacteroidia; order Bacteroidales; family VadinHA17; genus LD21. The sequence continues at coordinate 36,942 of JAFGXX010000002.1, read as the reverse complement.
CGCTGGGGCGATCTCGACAGGCTCTTAAACAAACCTGGCGGTCCGGTCAGATCCGACATTCTGAACTGGCTAGATAAATTTCTTGCGCTGAATACCTACGAGATCTCTATCCCGGCCCTCAAGGATCAGGAGATGGCTCCTGAAGGCAAAACCGGACTTATAATCAGTTTCCTTGCTGATTATGATTTGTTTAAGATGATTGCTGACGGGGGCTGGCATGAGGAGTTTATTAAAGAACTTGAAGAGCGGATCATCAAGTTACTGGGTGATTCTATTTATCCCGTGCTGAAGGAAAAAGTAACAGAACATTTTTCCTTCTCCCCGCTAAGTTATGAAAAAAGGGTTGGCACTTCAGGAGGAGCTATTACAGGTTGGTCTTTCCGGGAACCGGTTCCTGTCATTAACAAAATAATGGCTGCAAACCGGGCCGCTGTAACACCCCTGCCTTCAATATACCAGGCTGGACAATGGACTTATAGTCCGGCAGGAGTACCCATGTCAATACTAACAGGTAAGCTTGCCGCACTCAGGATACTAAGCGCCCATAAACCTAAAAAATAAGAAGGAGGGAAATTGCAATAAATACAGTAATCGCAATTCCGACAGATATCTGTTTCACTATTGTACTGGCAGAGAATGTTTTTAATGTTTCCGATCCGGCGAGTTTATTATATTTTGCTATCAGATCGTCCCGGTCTGTTATTTTTGTATAACATCCAGGACTGTCCGCAATATAGTGCTGGGCATAAGGAAAACAAATCGCATGGCTGATTTCAGGATATGCGAGCTCCGGAAAAAGTGTGTTTTCTGCTATGTGAATATCCTCCCGCGGTATATCCAGGGCTTCAATAACTTCGGCCGGATCAAATATTACTGCAAAAGGATGATCCTCCTTTTTGACATATCTCCTGCTATGACCTATTGATGTATTTCCCATAAGCCAGAGCTGCTGGTCAAGATCTCGCAATTTCCCCTTTTTAATGCTTCCTGTCAATAAAAGCTTCCTGTTGGTCTTTTTTTCCTGAATATCGAGGAATATTCCCCCTCTTGAACTTGTGGTAAATACAGCCCTGCTGCAGTTCGGATCAGCAATACCTCTGGTTGGATGAGCTATAATGGTATTGCTTAGTATATCAAGGAAAATGAAAGATAATAAACCTGTTTCCTTGTCGGTTGCAATAAGGTAAACTTCCTGCCTTGTACCCCAGAAAGTACTTGCACGGGTATTCAGATTACCGATTCCCAGATAATAATCGGGCTCGTCATCGGTAAATAATTTTGTCATTGCGAGTTCATAACGGTCCGGAAGAAGTGATTTTGCGTATTCGATATCTCTGAGCCTGAAGAACAAAAAGAGGCTGTAAGGATCAATAGCAAAACCTATGTATGGTGTTTTTTTTGAAGCCCTGTACAACAAAAACTTCATAATCCCCGGCGGCAACAATCTTTTAAGCTTCTGGTAGAACAGTATATCGCTGACTTCCATAGGATTGATAAGGCTTTCAACCCCTATGATGAATTTTTCCCCGTTCTGTGGCATTAACATACTACCAGTAATTAAAGCTCCTGTCTGTTGCCATGAATAATTCAATTATAGCTATAGAATCTTATTCGTGTTACCGTGGGCGGAGGCGGCATGCCTGGCTCACTAAAAGCGGCATTACGTCCTCTGCGCAAGGGTATCACCGTCCCAGCCTGCTTATTTGCCGCAGCTGCTGACAAATCATACCCGCCACGCATTAAATCATCACCATTCATCCTTCTCGACAACATCCACTTACCGTTGACGAAGGCTCCCTGATCGATAGTTGCTGCTGCAGCAATACCTCCTCCTGAGGCCGGCGATACCCTGAAGGAATAGTTTCCGTTAGTTGCAAAGTAATACTCATTGGGAGCTGTATTAACAATGACAACAAAAGGAACTTTCAGAAATGACAGAGACAGAGAACTGCTCCGGCCAGATCTTATCGCAGTCGTGTCTGCAGCAGGCGCCGGACCCGATTCGGCATCGCCTCGCCTTACAGGACTCTCAGCAAAATCAAATACATATTCTCCCATCTCCACACGTCCGGGAAATCCTCCGGGTTCCATAGTGATCAGTCTTATTGCATCCTGCTTTCCCTGAGCTTCCGCTATAGCGCCGGAAAGGTCTCCTATGAAACCGTATGCCTGTGCAAACGATCCCTGAGGATCCAGATTATCGATACCGAAAGGCGAATAACACAGTACATCCAGTTCCGTGAAAGCCTTCCAGCACAGAGTTGCATCCATACGGGTTTCAGGGTTGAAAGCCGGGTTGCCGTTACGGGCGAAAGCACGAATGACTTCTTCATACTGTGGCAGGTATATATCCGGGGCCAGAATGTCGATCGCAGGTGCTCCGGCCCTCCATATATCATGGACAAGCGGTTCAGGTCCTCCTGCCGGATAATCACCCGGCCCCAGGTCATTTGGTTGTACGATCCAGGTATTAACGAACATAGGCAAAGGATATTCCTTCTTGCCCTGTTCGGCAATATAACCGATATAACGGGAATAATTCCATGCCATGAAAATTTCATCGGTATGATTCAAAAGTTCCGCTTCGGCAGGACGAAGCTGGCGGCTTGGGCTGTTGGGTACCGGTGGCTTATCTGCAGGACGCTGAACGTTCTTTCCGAATACCTCTTCCCATGTTCCACTTGTCTTGCTTCCGGCAGCCTGCCATATCTTCTTCATCTCCGGCAACAGGTTATCTCCGTTCTGTACGAGGTAATCCGTCAGCTCGCCGGGTACCGGACCGGAAAAAGCCTTGTTGGCTGCTTCACAGAAGTCACGGGTGCTTCCCAGTAAGCCCGGTTCATTCTGCACCTGTATGGCTATAACAGTGTGTTCTTTTGAATCCACTTCGCGTATATGTTTCATAAAGGCTGCAAAGGCCCTTGCATCAGCATCGCGGTTTGCTGTGCTGAGGGTCGAGAGTATTTCGAGGGTGTTGCCATCGCCGTTCACGATCCGGGGAAACCTTTCCTGGTCGGCTTTTACCCACTCCGGGACGAAATGGGACAGTCCGTTTTTCCAGCTTCCAAACCATAGAAGGATCAGCCTGACATTGTTTTCCCGCGCAGCTTTTATCTGATAATCTATCCAGGAATAGTCAAAACTTCCCTCAACAGGTTCAAAAAGGTCCCATGAAACAACGGTCAGTATCGTGTTGAGATTAGCTTCTGCCAGTCTGCTGATGGTTCTTTTCATAGTCACCGAGTCGGAGGAAGCTGTGTTAGATACTTCGCCGCCGACACAGATGAAAGGTCGTCCGTCCACGATAAGTTTTTTCATTCCGTCGCGCTCTTCCAGGCGGGGAATGTTTGATAAAGGAGTGGCGTTCGTACAGCCTGCGGCCAGCAGGATAATACTCAGTAGCCAGGAGGCCAGTGCTACTTTTGTCATGATCATTTCAGTTTTATTGTTTTATTGTTTTATACTTTGTTTGCAGGCGATTATTTACGTTCTTTCCAGTTCCACCATTTTAAAAGTTCAGGATCATGATCTTCATTTTCTGCATAATAAACGGCACAACGGAAAGTATACAACACGCAACGGTCGATTTTCGTGTTGTGCTCAGCACACAGGGCAGAATATAAGGCCTCCGGATCCTGCCCTTTCAGATCATTGACATGATGTATCCCGATACTGTGCAGATCTTCGGCAATACTCCTTCCAATACCCGGGATTGACAGCAGGTTGTCCGGGTTTTTGATTTTTCTGATTGGCGTCATTCAAATATCCTCAGTAGTTAATTCAGACGGTACATACCCTAAAGATCCATAGGATTCCCATGTAGATCCCTGGTCCCGGAAATAAAACTTATACGACACGAAAATTAAAAAATATCCATGGAAATTGAAAGACCCTGTAAGAACTGGTAATAAAAATCTCCTTTGTGTTCAGCCATTCCTGTTTTAGCTTTAACTATTTCTCTTTCATGATTTTATAATGGATGTCGGCAAAAATTCTGTGTCCGACAGATTCAGTATGACAAGAGCTGCATCCCATTTTACCGCTCGTATTGACAAGTTTTCCCTGTTCTCCGTGACAGGACATGCATTCTCTGACTGTTTCATTATCATTTTTGTTCGCGATAAAAATATTAGTGTGATACTCGTTCATAAGACTTGTTACCTGGTATGCTACATCGCTTGTCAGGCGACGGCATCTTTCTTTTCGTTCCAGGCTGTTTACCTTATATCCTGTTTTTTTAGCCCAATTTGTGTTAGACACATGGCATAGTACTGAATTTGTGATAGTTGGCGGCGGGAGGAAGTCATAAATAGCTGTTTTCGGCATATATTCCGGAAGCTTTGTGTTCTCATACCATCTGAGAATATCTGTGATAAGGTTGTCCCTTATTGTCTTATCAGTAACCAGTAATCCTATAAGGGCAGAAGCTCCGTTAAGAGCACCGCAGATTGTTCCGAAACCGCCAACTCCTCCGTGTCCGTATTTCATCATGTGGAAGGGAAATGAGGTATATGGTTCTCCATATTTTTCAGCCAGTTGAGAAACCACACTCTTAAATGTTGCATACATACAGCTGCCATGATCATAATCCTTATAGGCTAATTCAGCGGTCAGTTCCGGGTCAAGCAGTGAATATCTCCATATCGAATCTGTGTTTTTGTATTCGGGATTCGCTCCGGGACTGAGGGGCTGAGCTTCCGTTTTAAATGCGCTGGAAAGAGTTATAATACCAGCACCTCCACCCGCAACAACCCCGGCAGCTAATTTCAATGCTTTACGTCTGTCCATAGTTAACTATTGAAGATTCAGAATTATTTTTTCGTAATTTTACGAAAATTATCTGTGCTTAAAGCATAATTCCATCTTAAAAATGCAAAGAAAAAAATCTTCAAATAACAATCATTATTCACCTGAAGATGTAAGGATAGCACAATTTGCCAAAGCTCTCGGCCATCCTGCCCGCATTGCGATTCTCCGTCATCTCGCATCGCTGTCTACCTGTCGTTTTACTGATATTTCAAATGAACTGGCTCTTGCAAATTCTACTGTCTTTCAACATCTTGCAGAACTCAAAAGGGCCGGGTTGATACAGGGCTGTATTGACCCTCCAAAACTTCAGTATTGTATTAATTATGAAAACTGGAAACTGCTCAGAAAGCATTTCAGGGCCTTTTCAAAGATAAAAATTGTCAAATACGAGTAACAGGGAAGGGTATTGCACTCCCGCCCGTGTACCCTTTGTGGTTTCAGAGCAAGGTATAGTAAGGGTTGTCGACAGTACTCTTTCAACAATAGGATGTAGTGGGAAAGACTCTGTATCCATTTGCCGTCTTAGAAAGGCGTCGCCATGATCATTTCAGCATTCGCCAGAGATGATTCCTCGTGGTTTCCGTTATCACATTCGCAGTATAAGCCTACTCAACACTCTGGACAACAGACCAGTGAGCATGAACCTGTCGCCAGTTGTCGTCTTTCAGGGTGTATACCGAAGTGGCTTTCCATCCACCCAGAGGCGTGCCGTCAGCCATTGAGGCTTTCCAGTGAAAAGTCAGGACGGCTGTACTTCCATAAACCTGGACTTTCGGATCCACCAGATCATAAGTATGAGGTGGAATATTTCCCGACAAAGGTTCCAGGAATTTTCGTACTTCCTGGATGCCATCCATCCTCAGTTGTGCACCAGGATTGAAGTCAAACCAGGTGACATCGTCAGCCGAGATGTTGACGTATCCGCCTGTATTGCTCTGTGCCCACTTGTCCAATGCACTGCGCTCAAGCGCAATGATTTCCTGATCGATGTTTTGAACTGGAGTGTTGTTGTCACACCCGCCCAGCATTACCAATGCCAGAATCGATGTAAGAATTGTTGTCCTTGTCATGTTTTCTCCTTTCTGTTATCAAAATATGTTAATACCCGATACCTCGAAACCAGTGCTAACTTAAAATCATGTGTACTGAAAGAAACGATCTTACTTTTATGGCTGTTAATGCATTGGAAAATAATATTCTATGTCATATATCAAATTTACTCTATATATACCAGTTTTGATATCGTTTCCGGGGGAAACTTTCCCTTATCAGGATGTTTTTATTGCAAAGACACATTACATTTATCCTCTATAGCCGTATTAACAGGAACATCTTACCCCGGCTGTAAATACATGTTAATATTTAGATTATATCTTTATAACTCCATACATTCCTGAGAGCTTAACATCTCTGACCTTTGCGATTATCACCCAGACATCACCTGATTTCAAATACCCCTTGTAACGTGGTTTGTAATACTTATTTCTCAGTGTAGCAAAATCCGAATGTGAGACCGGAAAGAATGACAAATAAAAAAGTAACAGGAGTTTTTATAAACATACCGGATCATATCTAGAGATCCTTCGCTGCGCTCAGGATGACAGATACTAACAATAGGATGTAGTGGGAAAGAAGCGGCGAGCCGCATGCAATAAAGATGATCTTGTAGAGTTCCTGGCGGCGGCTCGCCGCTTCTTCCCACTGTTGAACAATTGACTTGTCATCCTGAGCGCAGCGAAGGATCTCTTCTTACTTGAGACAGATTATGAAGTAATATCCTGGACAAATGTACTTTCAGACATACAGTACAGCCCTGAAGCCCCGGGATCCGTAATATGACTGCGCACCGTTATGATACACAAAGACGTGATTATACCGGCGGTCACAAAAAAGAGCGCCGCCATGCTTTCTTATTGCGGATGGCGTTTTGATCCAGCTGGAACTTGAGGTATCAAACTCCCCGAGCGTCTGCAGATAACGGTACTGTTCCTCCGTAAGAAGTTCAATCCCCATTGAGGCAGCAAGTTCCTCAGCGCTGCTTTCCGGCTTATGTTCCTTTCTTGATTCGCGGCCTTCACGATCATAACATATGTTTCTCCGGCCTGCAGGACTTTGAGGTGAACAATCCATTAAAACAAAGCGGTCTGTTTTTGAATCATATCCCGTAACATCAGGTTCTCCTCCACTGCGCTCCATCTCGTTCAGCGACCAGAGCTTTTCACCATTGTTGAAAAGTTTTTTCATAATCTCTTCCCAGTCAATTCCTTCGTGCCGGTTCATGTTGTTCACGAACCTGCTTTTCAGAGTTGAAAGCAATACCTGTTGATTTTCAGGGGCCAGCTTTTTTCGTGATCCTGTTACTGACATGGTTATTATCTGACTTAATATAAATACTCTATGAAAAAATAACAATCCTGCATGTACAAGGTTCATGGAACCGTTATGAAAAACAGCATATGGCTATAGTAAAAAATGTATGCAGGATTTCCTGCCAAATATTAATGCCTGTTAAGGAAGGGCAACGTCTATTACATAGAAGAAAACGGCAATGAAATGAGAGATGCTTCCTGCCAGAACCATAAGATGCCATACCAGATGGGCATATCTGAACCTGGCCACCCTGAAGAAATAGATGCCGAATGAGTAAAAGAGACCTCCGATAAGTATCCACATCCAGCCCATCACCGGCAGAATCCTTATTAAAGGCACCAGGGCAATTAATACAAGCCAGCCCATCGAAGCATAAAGTATAACATAGAACAGACTTACCCCGGCAGCATATTTAACCGGCCTGAGCAACTTGATAATTATCCCTGTCAGTGCCAGTCCCCACTCTATGCCGAAGATAACCCATCCGAAGGGCCCGTGGAGTGTGATAAGCGCTATGGGAGTATAGGTGCCCGCAATCAGCATAAAAATGGCTATCTGATCCATTGTGAAGAAAAACTCCTTGCTGCGGCCCTGAGGCAGCCAGTGTGTAAACATTGAAGACAGATACAGAAAGACCAGGGTAGCTCCAAAAACAGCTGTCGAAACAATATGCCATGCTGTTCCTGTCCTGGCTGAATGCACTACCATTAATACAAGAGCAGCCACACCGAGGAGGGCTCCTGTGAGATGTGAAATGGCATTGGCCAGCTCCTCTCCTTTTGTAAATTTCCCCGTTTTTACAGATGTATCCATGTTTATTTTTTCTTATGAGCCGGCAAGATACAACTTCTGTATATTATGACGTAGCTAAATATTGTTACCTGGTCCTCATAACTTCCCCGACAATCAGTCAGGTTTTGCAGTGTAATAATTGTGGTACAGGAAAATTATACTATACTTACATAACTGTATTACTAAAGGGAATACCATGGCAACAAGAAAAGTAGCTCAGATAGTAGAAGGCCGGCACGCCGTTGACGGAGCCGGTGTTCATTTGCGCAGGGTGCTGGGAATAAATACAATCAGTAATTTTGATCCATTCCTGTTGCTTGACGGCTTTGACTCCTCAGATCCTGCAGATTATATAAAAGGATTCCCATGGCATCCGCACCGGGGCATTGAAACGGTAACCTACCTTCTTAAAGGTGAAATAGAACATGGTGACAGCCTTGGGAACAGTGGTGTAATCAGGGATCTTCAATGTCAGTGGATGACTGCAGGATCAGGCATCATTCACCAGGAAATGCCCCGGACCTCAGAGAAGATGCTTGGCTGTCAGCTTTGGGTCAACCTTCCTGCAAGTCAGAAAATGACGACGCCGGCTTACCGTGATATCGAACAGAAGGATGTGCCTGTTATTAAGGAGGAATGTGCAATCGTCAGGGTTTTGTCAGGGAATTACAGAAACCACAAAGGAGCAATGAAGGGTGAGTATGTGAAAGTTCAATATCTCGATGTTGAAATAAAACCCGATTGCATCTGGATATACAGCGAGACACCCAATGATTATACATTGTTCCTGTATCTTATAGATGGCACCCTGGCAGCCGGTGAAGATTTTCTTCATTTTGAGGAGAAAGCCTGTGCACTGCTGATGAGCGCTTCTACAAACAGTGACTCCGAGATCGATGAAGTTAAGGTAAAAGCCGGCCCCGGAGGAGCAAGGTTTTTTCTGATCGCTGCTCAACCTCTCAGGGAAACGGTCTCCTGGGGCGGACCTATTGTCATGAACACAAAAGAAGAACTTGATCAGGCCTTCAATGACCTTGAAAACAATACCTTTATCAGGCATGACAAGCCAATGTATTTTTAAATTGAAATTATATGAAGAAGCTGCTGTTTCATTTCCTTATGTTACTAATTCTGTATCCGGCAGGAGCACAGACAATTATCAACCGCGATCCTGATATCAGCAGGATGGTAAATGAGATATCTGCTGAACGGCTGGAACAACATGTGAGAACCCTGGCCGGTTTTCATACCCGCCACAACCTGAGTACTCAAACCGATCCCGAAAGAGGAATAGGCGCTGCCTGGAACTGGATAAAAACGGAAATGGAAAAAAATATCCCGGCTTCAGAAGGGAGGCTCTCGGTGAAATTTGAAGACTATAATGTCGGCGGAAAAGGTCAGAGAATATCAAGACCGGTAACACTGAAAAACGTTGTGGCTACACTACAGGGTACAGACAGCAGCGACGACAGGAAGATCATAATAAGCGCACACCTCGATTCCAGGGTGCAGCTTGACAACGACTCCACAAGCTATGCTCCCGGTGCCGATGATGACGGATCGGGTATTGCGGCAATTCTTGAACTTATAAGGATAATGGCTCCGGTGAAGTTTCCGTCTACCATAGTTTTTATGGCACTCTCAGGCGAAGAACATGGTTTGTATGGAGCCCGGCATATGGCAGAACTCGCAAAGAAGGAAAACTGGAATATTGTCGCAATGCTGAATAACGACATGATAGGGAACAGCAGTTCAAGCGAGACTCTTCTGAACGACAATATGCATGTGAGGGTTTTCAGCGAGGGCGTCCCTGCTTATGAAACGGAGCGCATGGCAGCATTAAGAAAATACACCTCTGGAGAGAATGACGGAAAAGCACGACAGCTGGCACGCTATATCAAAGAGACCGGAGAAAGATATGTCGATCAGCTTACAGTTACTCTTGTATTCAGAAATGACAGGTTCGGCAGGGGAGGTGATCATTCTCCGTTCTGTGAACTGGGATTCACCGCTGTAAGAATCTGTGAATTCAATGAAAACTACCACAGGACACATAAGATACCTGCCATCGTGGACGGGGTTCAGGAAGGAGATCTTCCTGAATATGTCGATTATGAATATGTAAGAAAGAATGCAGGTGTCAACCTGGCGACAATAGCTAACCTGGCTCTCGCTCCTCACCAGCCTGTCAACTGCGGCATAGTTACCGGCGGCCTCACGAACAAAACCACACTTCGATGGGAAGCTCCTGCAGCAGGAAAGAAACCTTCAGGTTATTATATTCTTATGAGAGAAACATGGCAGCCGCTCTGGGAAAAGAAGATCTTCGTTACCGGAACAGAAGTTACCCTTCCCTATTCAAAAGACAACTATTTCTTTGCCATTCAGTCGGTTGATGCATCAGGCCACGAAAGTCTGCCGGTATTTCCGGGTCAGGCAAGAAGGACCATTACCCGATAAAACTTGACTTACGGTCCTGAAGCAGAACACAGAGCCTTAGAAAGCCTGAGAACACAATCATCAGGTTCATTCAATTATGATATTATATGCCCCGTTGGTTATGAGCTTAATATCACTGCGTATATTAATAAGCTCTTTAAATCCTTTGAGTGTCCTTCCGGTCTCAGCAGAAGTTCGTTTAAACAAATAACTGCCGTTTTCATTACTGACAAACTCAAGTATGTAATTACTCCCTGCAGATCTGAGGATTGATTCCTCCGGAACCGCATAGACCGTATCAACCCTGGTTATGATCTCTGCTTCAATATATGCGTTGTTTACGAAGTGAGAGGCATTGGTTTCCTGAATTTGTGCAAAACATGTAATTGTTTTGTTTGATTCATCAACATTTCTACCTACAGATGTAAGTCTCGCAAGAAAGGTTTTAACAGTATCTCCGGTTAAATTGAATCTTATTATCTGATCTTCCATTATCTTACCAATGTCTTTTTCAAATACTGCAACTCTGAGTTGCATCTTTGAGGGATCAAAAACTTCAGCCAGTATTGTAGTAAGGTCAGCATATTGCCCAATTGATGCATCAATCTCTGAAATTATACCGTTTATAGGGGATCTTAGCTCAAAGGATTCATAGAAATCGCCGGACTCAATTTTTAATTCATCCAGTCCGAGAGATCTTAACTTCAGTCTCAACGCTGAGAATTTTGCTTGTGAAGATTTGAATTCCGTTTCAGCCCGGATCATGTCTTTTTCTGTACCGATCTTTTCGTCATACAACGATCTTATTCTTTCATATTCTGATTTTAAGCGTTTTAACATATTTGCAGTTTCTGCAAAGTCTCTTTGAAGCTCAAAGAATTCATTCCCGGAGAGCTCAAATAATGCCTGTCCCTTAAGTATTTTCTGACCGCCGGAACAGTAGATCTTTTTTATGCTGCCCTGAACGGGTGTACTGATCTTTGCTCTGCCTGCTGGTTCTGCAACTATATTCCCATTGCCTCTGATAATGTCTTCGAATAATATCTTTGCCGGGCTGCCAATGGATAACTTACCGTTTTTAAATTGTTCAGGGGAAACCGTTATAAGATTATCGCCAGTTTTCGATTGAAGATCTTCATTGTTTCTGGTAGCACAGCCTGAAAGTAAAATTCCTGAAAAAATAATGAAAGGGATCGAAAAGGTTTTCATATTGCTAATTCGTTAATTTGAAAAATACATCTGTTCCAAAATACTCGCATTATATTGCAAGACATTATCCAGATAGGTCGATTCTATCGTTACTGCATTTTCAAAGCTGTTAGTAAACTTAAAAAGGTCTATTTCCCCTTTTTTATAACTTGTCAGAGCAGCTCTGATGATTTCATCATATAGTTTCTTCCCGGTAGTATGATAATATTGAATTCCTTCAGACAGTCTTTCCTGTTCTGTGCTCAGGCTATCGATTTTGTTTTTCAATACTCTGATTTCATATTCTATCATTATCTGTTGAATATTAAGAGAGATCTTCGAAGATTGTATTTTTGACTTCTGGCTGCGGAAAAATATCGGAATCCCGAGGCTGATCTGGAATCCGTTATAATATTTCGAATTCTCATATTCATTTGTCCCGGTGAAATAGTTTAATGAAAAATCGGGCAGCAACTTGTTTCTTTCAATTCTGAGCATAGCTTCACTGTAATTGTTTTGCAGCCTCAGAAGTTTGGTTGCCGGGAAAGATTCAATATCAGTTTCATTCTGAATGATGATATCCAATTCCCCTCCCACCAAAAAATTATCATCGTAATTCATCAATGTATGCATTTTCTTATACTGGGCCTTGATATTATATCTAATATGATCCAGATCGAGTTTGACTTTTTGCCTTCGTGCCTGAATATTCAAAAAGTCGAGCTGACTGTAATCGCCCCTGGCATATTTCGATTCAGCATTCTTAAGTAAATCGGTATAAAGGCTGTCGATTCTTTTTAAAATAAGCTCTTTTGCCTGGAGATTCTGAATTGTATAATAAGATAATGAAACCTGTTTTTTAAGACTCATAATACGAGATTCAAGCATCAGCTCAGCTCTTACCACTTCTATCATTCTGGCGTTCTTCTCTGCAGAATATAAAGTTGGAAAGCTCAGGTCCTGGGCAATACCCCATATTTTAAGAGGATAACCTCCGGGTGCAATATTGTTCTGGTCATAACCGTAAGTCAGTTGTGTTTTATCCGGATTAAAAGCTGTCGGCTTAAGTGTGTTAATCTCCCGTATCTTTAATTCATAGGCATTAATTTCAGGGTTGTTTTCAACAGCGATACTTATTATCTCATCCAGTTTTAATTCACCGGGCTGGCCAAATGATGATTTAAAAGGAAATAACAAAGCAAGGAAGACAAGAATAGTTTTATATCTTATCACTCTGAATGGGAATAATTTTATTCTCTTTACATTATAGAAAATTTCAAAGAGCAGAGGCAGGGCTATCGTTGTCAGCATAGTTGAGGTTACGAGTCCTCCAATGACAACGGTTGCCAGGGGGCGCTGAACTTCAGCTCCGGCCCCTGTGGAAACTGCCATGGGAAGAAAACCCATTGCTGCAGCGCCAGCGGTCAGCAAAACAGGTCGTAGTCTGTCCTTTGTCCCGCGTATAATCAATTCCCGCATTCCGGTGATCCCTGTTTTTTTAAGTTCCTTCAGATGTTCAATAAGTACTATCCCGTTTAAAACAGCGATCCCAAACAGAGCGATGAAACCAACACCGGCAGAAACACTGAAAGGCATTCCCCGCAACCATAACAATATCACGCCGCCTACAGTGGCAAGAGGGATAGCCGTAAAAATCATCAGAGCATCCTTAAGAGATTTAAATGCGAAATGCAGGAAAACAAAAATCAGAAGCAGGGCAACCGGAACTGCAATAAGAAGTCTTCTGGATGCATTTTGAAGATTTTCAAACTGGCCGCCATATTCAATGTAATTACCTGATTCAAGTGAAACATTACCGTCTACTGCAGTACGAATATCCTGCACTACCGATTGCAGATCACGATTTCGTACATTAACGCTTACAACCACTCTTCTATGAGTATTTTCTCTTGAAATCTTGGCAGGGCCTTCCGAATACCCTATTGCTGCAACTTCACGAAGCGGAATCTGCATGCCATTGCCAATGGGCACAGATAATTGTTCAATGTCTTCAATATCATTTCTGCTTTGTCCCTGAAGACGGACAACCATATCAAATCTTTTTTCACCCTCAAAAACCGTACCCGTCATCTCTCCGCCAAATGCCGTTGAAACATAATCGTTCAGAGTCTCAATATCAAGTCCATAATAAGCAATTCTGGCTCTATTGTATTCTATCTTGATCTGAGGCAGACCTGCAGTTTTTTCAAGGATCACATCACCAGCCCCCGGAATGTCTGAAATAAGGTTCCTGACTTCAATTGCCTTATTATTAATGTATTCCAGATCATCTCCAAAAATTTTTATCGCAATGTCAGATCTGACACCGGTAATAAGTTCATTGAACCTCATTTCAATGGGTTGTGTGAATTCATAATCAATTCCGGGGATAACCGATAAGGCTTCTTTGAATTTTTCTGCCAGTTCCTCCTTACTTGAAGCATTAATCCATTCCTCTTTGGGTTTAAGTCTGATTATCATGTCTATTTCTTCCATCGACATAGGATCTGTGGGTACTTCTGCCGCACCTATGCGGCTTACAACCTGATCGACTTCACTGAAACCGGATAAAAGAAGGTTTTCCATTTTTGTTGTCATCTCAATGGTCTTCGATAATGAGGTTCCTGTTTTGAGAACGGGTTGAATTACAAAGTCCCCTTCATCAAGTGTTGGCACAAATTCACCACCTATTCGTGAAAAAAGGAAAACGGTGAGAATAAGAGAAAAGATTGCAGCTCCAAGCACAGAACGTTTATGACCACATGACCATCTTATAACAGGCTCATATGTTCTTTGAACCGTTCTCATTATCCATTCTGATATCCGGTTTGTGTTTCTTTTACCTGGCTTCAGAAAAATACTTGCAGCCACAGGAAGCCAGGTCAGTCCAAAGATCATGGCTCCAAGTATGGCAAATGAGAATGTAATAGCCATTGGACGGAACATCTTTCCTTCAACTTCGCTCAAGGAGAGAATCGGTATAAAAACTATTAAAATGATTACCTGCCCGAAAATGGCAGACTTCATCATCTTTGAAGATCCTTCAAGAGCGATGCTGTCCATTAGAGATTGTCTGTCCTCTCCGGTTTCTCCCGATATTTCATCCCCCCTTATAATAACCCTGAGAGCAATATATTCAATGATAATTACAGCACCATCAATGATGATACCGAAATCGAGAGCTCCCAGACTCATCAGATTGGCATCTATGCCAAATATGTACATCAATGATATAGTAAATAGTAAGGCAAGAGGTATCATGGAGGCTATGACCCCTGCCGAACGTATATTACCCAGAATGAGAAATACTATTAAAAAAACAATAAGCGCACCGAATATAAGGTTTTCAGCTACTGTGGCAGTTGTTTTCGAAATTAGTTCTCCTCTTTCAATGACAGGATTAATAAAAACTCCTTCAGGCAGGTTCTTCTGGATCTCTTCAACTCTTTCCTTGACTTCTTTGATTACAACTTTCGAATTCGCATTCTTAAGCATCATGATCTGGCCCAGAACTGTTTCTCCCTTTCCATTAGCTGTTATAGCCCCAAAACGATTTGCATATCCAAATTGCACAGTGGCAACATCTTTAATTAGAACCGGGAATCCATTATTCCCCGAAATAACGATATCTCGAATATCTTCCAATGACTTAATCTGACCATCTCCCCTGATAAAATAGCTTTGATTTGTTTTCTCAATGTAAGCACCTCCTGATATGCTGTTATTGGCTGAAACAGCATCAAAGACATCCATCAGAGTCAGATTAACTGCTTTCAGCCTTAGCGGGTCAACTGCTATTTCGTATTGCTTCAGATAACCTCCCCAACTGTTAATTTCAACAACACCGTTAATGCCTGAAAGCCTTCGTCTTATTATCCAGTCCTGAATGGTTCTTAAGTCCATTGGGGTATACTGGTCCTCATAACCCGGCCTTATGTCAAGCGTGTACTGATAAATCTCTCCGAGACCTGTGGTAATCGGACCCATTTCAGGAATACCGAAGCCTTCAGGTATTTTTTCAGACGCACTTTTTATCTTTTCTGCTATTAACTGACGGGGCAGATATGTCCCCATATTGTCTCTGAAAACTATAGTAACGACCGACAGTCCAAACTTCGAAATTGACCTTATCTCTTTAACTCCCGGGAGATTAGCCATTTCCATCTCTACCGGTGCTGTGATGAATTGTTCAATCTCCTGTGTTGACAGATTTCCCGAAGTGGTTAATACCTGTACCTGGTTGTTCGTTATATCAGGAACTGCTCCTACAGGAATATTAAATACCGCATATATTCCGAATGCTGCAACTGTGATTGTAAAAAGAATTATGATCAGTTTGTTCTTAAGACTGAAATCCAATATCTTAGTAAGCATGATTTACTCTCATTAGAGGATATGTTCTTCTTAAATTATAGATTAATCGCTAAGTTAAGTAAACGATTTTATTAAATTTATGTTCATTATCTGATAATTTACATGATTATAAGAGTTGCTATCTTTACATCCCCGAAAAAATAAAAACCATGAAACTAATATCCTGGAATGTAAACGGAATCCGCGCCATAGCAAAGAAATCGTTTTTTAGCGACCTGGAACTGCTGGCACCTGATATTATCTGTCTTCAGGAAACTAAAGCCCAGGACCAGCAGGTAGCTGAAACTCTTCAACAGCTGAAAGGATATCAGTTATTTACCAATTCTGCTGTCAGACCCGGTTATTCCGGAACAGCAGTCCTGACGAATAAAGAACCCCTGAATGTTACAAAAGGTATCGGCATAGAGGAACACGATACAGAAGGCCGCGTATTATGTCTTGACTACGGAAGATTTTACCTGGTGAACGTCTATGTCCCTAATTCAGGGGCAGAACTGTTAAGACTGGCTTACAGGCAGAAATGGGATCTGGCATTTTTCAGTTACCTTAAGAACCTCGAAAAAACAAAACCGGTTATCGTCTGCGGCGATCTGAATGTAGCTCACAGGGAAATAGACCTGGCCCGGCCAAAAGAAAACTACAACAAGGCTGCCGGATACATGCAGGAAGAAATAGACGGTATGGACAGGCTCACCACCGGAGGCTTTGCAGATACATTTCGTCATTTCTATCCCGGTCAGCCCGGGCGATATTCGTGGTGGAGCTTCAGGGCAGGAGCACGACCAAGGAACATAGGCTGGAGAATTGATTATTTCCTTGTAAGCAGCTCATTTATGCCTGAAGTAGCCGATGCATTTATCAGGGAAGACATCCAGGGATCAGATCATTGCCCTGTGGGGATAGTACTCGATCTGTAAATCCCTGCCCGCTAAAGCCTTCAGCTGGTCAGAATCATTTCAGTTAAATTATTTTGTATTTCTTTAATATTTCTGAGGTACTCATCATAAAATCTATGTACTGTGAACGACGGTAAGGAAGTGCGTTTTCGGAGTTTTTTACCGAAAGTTTACCCCTGTAACTTTCAATAGTATTATATCCATTTAAATCCATCCAGTTTTCAATTTCCCGGATTATGGTGCTTATCACTTCTATCTGGTTTAAATATAGAGTACTTACAACCTCAACACAATCTGCTCCCGCCAATATCATCTTTATTACATCACTGCCACTGAATATTCCTGAGCTTGTGCATATTGAAGCTTTTATGTTATCGTACAGTAATCCGGCAAAGCGTAACGGGAGCCTTTTATCTTCAGGATTACTAAGGTTATATTGAAACCTGAGTTGCTGACTCTCTATATCTATGTCAGGCTGAAACAGCCTGTTAAACAGAACCAAACCGTCAGCGCCGGCTTTATCAAGGTCAGAGATAAGTCTTAAAGGATCGGTATAGAACGGGCTAAGCTTGACCGAAACAGGTATTTTTACAGCTGATTTAACTGCAGACAGGGTCTTAACTTGCTTTTTTTCAATGTTTTCATCCTCCTTATTCAATTTTTCCGGGGCTGTGTAGAAATTTAATTCTATAGCATCTACTCCTGTTTCCTCAATTTTCTTAGCATACTCAACCCAGGTTTCATCGTAGACTGCGTTAAGGCTTGCAATAACCGGAATGGAGACAGATTGTTTTGCCTTTTTCAAGTTCATCAGATGTTCCTTCGGGTAAGCAGGATCTGATTTTGAGTCCGGGAAGAGAGTTGTCATTTCTGCATTACGATCCTCATATTCCGTCCTGCGTTCATATAATTCCAGGTTCTCAAGATGTATCTTTTCTTCGAAAAGCGACTTGTAAACAATAGCAGAAGCACCGGCATTTTCAATCCTTTTAAGATTGTCTACACTGGTCACCAGATCACATGCTCCGACTATAACGGGATTTTTCAGTTCCAATCCCATGTACTTTATTCTTAAATCAGCCATAATGATATATTTTTATTATTATTCCTGTTGCCATATAATAATTTTCAGGAAAGTGGTATATGTATTAGCGTTCCACTCATAATACCAAACAATCTCAGGCGGGAAAAGTTCTTTTTACTTATAATTGATAATCCATAAGCGGATACTTTCCTGTGAATAGCTTAAACAGGGCAATCTCCGCCGCCGCATATACAATGCAGGCTGAATTATCTGTACTACAACAGATTACAGGCCCTGACCCGAAGGGAATCCGGGATTTCTATCATAATCGATATAACTGAAGCCAATACAAAGCCATGCCAAAAGCAAAGAGCTATCCGGCGTATTTTAAAAATATTCTTCTCTGCGTTCTTTGTGTTCAACCATAGCGTTTTCGGTTAAATAAAGTTAAATTTCCCCTGTCCTAATCCTGTTTTACATCATTTTAAATAGCTTGCATTACCGCTGAAGAAAAACTATATATTGTAATCTGATTTATCCTTAAAAACTATGAAGACAGGTATTTTAAAAACTCTCAAATATCTTAGCCTGGTTTTATTACCAATAATGGTTATGTTACCGGCAGAGGCCCAGCGGCAGATGGAAAACCTTAGCCGCGGAGTTATTGCCATTCGTAAATCAAACGATTCAGTGTACATAGGCTGGCGAATGCTCGGAACTGAACCTGAAGATATTGCGTTCAATATATATCGCCAGACCGGCAATGGCAAACCGGTAAAACTTAACAGGATCCCGCTCACGGAAAGCACAAATTTTGAAGACGAAAACGTTAATTTTGATGCTGACAACATCTATTTCGTCAGAGCAGTCATCAGGGGAAAAGAGCAAAAAGAAAATTCTTCATACATTCTTAAAGCAGGTACTCCCGTTCAGCAGTATATCAATATACCTTTACAGACACCTGCCGGATACACCCCCAATGATATTGCGCCGGGTGACCTCGATGGTGACGGGGATTATGAACTTGTACTTCATCAGACAGGCAGGAGCATCGATACTCCTTCAACGGGTATTTCAGGCATACCCCTTTTCCAGGCCTATGAAACAGATGGAACATTGCTGTGGGAGATCAGCCTAGGAAGGAATATAAGGGAGGGCGCTCATTATACACAGTTCATGGTATATGATCTCGACGGAGACGGGATAGCCGAATTCGCCTGTAAAACTGCCGACGGCAGCATCGACGGACTCGGGAAAGTAATAGGCGACTCGACAAAAGACTGGCGTAACCTTGACAGATCAAGCGGTTCTTTTTATGGAAAGGTTCTCGACGGACCCGAATATTTTACAATCTTCAGCGGCAGAACAGGTGAAGCTCTGGCTACAACCGATTATATTCCCAACCGTTATCCCCTCAACGGATGGAACGGACATGGCGGTAACGGCGGTGGCGACAGCACCGGCAATCGTGTCGACCGTATGCTTGCCTGTGTGGCCTATCTCGACGGAAATCTTCCAAGCGTGGTTATGTGCAGGGGATATTACGGAAGGTCGGTGCTGGCGGCCTGGGACTGGAGGAAAGGTAAACTGAGCTCCCGCTGGGTCTTCGACAGTAAAGATGGCGAAAATCCTTATTCAGGTCAGGGTAATCATAACCTCACTGTTGCCGATGTGGATAATGACGGAAAAGATGAAATTATATATGGTTCAATGGTTGTTGATGACAATGGTGAAGGTTTGTTTTCCACAGGCCTTCGTCACGGTGATGCAATTCATGTCAGCGACCTTGATACAGAGCGTCCGGGACTTGAGGTGTTCGGAGTCC
The DNA here is from genome assembly GCA_016936435.1 of Bacteroidales bacterium. Taxonomy (GTDB): domain Bacteria; phylum Bacteroidota; class Bacteroidia; order Bacteroidales; family VadinHA17; genus LD21. The sequence continues at coordinate 17,225 of JAFGXX010000002.1, read as the reverse complement.
ATGAAATTGAAGATAATTCAACAGGGCCGGGAGTTGCGGTTTTCGATGCCCGAAACGGTGAAATACTATTCACCGGCTCTATGAACAGGGATGTCGGGCGAGGTGTTGCAGGCGATATTTTCCCCGGAAACCCGGGTGCCGAAATGTGGTGGTCAGGCTCCAACGGGCTCTTCTCCATGAAGGGCGAAAGGATAGGAGACCCGCCTTCTTCAACAAATTTCCTTGTCTGGTGGGACGATGACCTAAGCCGTGAATTACTCGACAGGAATTATGTAGATAAATACGGTACAGGACGCATCTTCACTGCCGAAGGCTGTTTGTCAAATAACGGTTCCAAATCAACACCTGCATTAAGTGCCGATCTTTTTGGCGACTGGCGCGAGGAAATTATATTCAGAACCACAGATAACAAAAATCTAAGGATCTATACAACCACGATACCTACAAAACACCGGATCTATACCCTGATGCACGACCGGCAGTACAGGTTGTCGGTTGCTGCCGAGAATGTGGCATATAACCAGCCCCCTCATACCAGCTTCTTTCTCGGTACCGGTATGAAAAAAGCTCCCGTACCCGACATTGTAATGGTAAAAAAGACTAAAAAATAAACAATTAAGTTAGGGATTGTCTTTAGAATCAGCATTCTGCGTTACATATCAGGACTTTCTTGCGGAAACCGGATGATACCACCAGGACATCTTCAGAACCTTTCATTTACAACATTATTGAATATCGAACCGAAAGTAAACCTTAACCCGAAACGGCCGCTTATCTCAAATGTTGTTGCAAGCTTTCGTCTCCTTAACAGAATATCCTCTACCGATGCATCTCCTTTGGGAAGATATAACTGATCATGTATGACATCTGTTTGTAATTCGCCGAATAACGAAATGTTTTTTGTCAGACGAAAAGACAGGTCAGATTCCAATGTAATTCTGTTCTTTGAAAGATCGTGGAAATAGTGCCGTCCCTCTACTCCAACCGAAATCTCTCCCCATTGCTGGATCAGCTCAAGATTTACTTCGAGTGACTCATCAAGAAGGAATTCCTGCCTTTTGTCGTATATTGTTTCTTCATTGTAGCTTACATGGTCTACACCGGCACTATACCTGATTGCAAAAACACGCCTGTTGCACTCTGACCAGGGAAAAATATTGTATTCAACGCTTGTAGACAAACCGTAATCATTTTTAATATTCATGTAGGTCCTGGAGGAATAGGCGGCAAATATTCCTGCCGACCATTTTGGAGTCAGGCTCCATATTAAATCAGCGGAAATATCCCTTGTATCCTGTTTATCCGTAATCACCTCATTATCATCAAAATAATTTTCCCTGTCAAATTCAAATTCGGCTTCAAGGCTTGTTTTCCAGTCTTCCGTTACTTTTTCAATACTTCCTTCAGTGGAATAACTATATTCATTCTGACTCTCTTCTTTCCGGAATTCACCCGCTACATCAAGCCTGAAGACCCATTTATTCCAACGGTCTATAACAAGTTCATCGGCTTTTTTATTGCCATTACCACTAAGATCAATATCAATCCTGTCTAAAGATCCTGTTTTCGAATAATATTGAACAATACCTGTTTTAATAATTTTCAGTAGCGCTTCCCGTATTTTATAATCTGTATCTGATTGATTTGTGGTAACATTATATTCAAAATTCAGTCCATCGCATTCATTTCTTCCAAAAAAGTTAAAAAAGAAAACATCACCTCCGCCGCCGGTTTCCGAACTGGTCACCAGGATATGAACATCTGCCATTCCGGGTTCGCGTACAAAAGAAATGAAAGGAAGTTCCTGCCTTACATAAGTGAAATCACAGGCACTACAATCGAGAAAAAAGCTCAGGTTCACTTTTTCATTTTCAGAGTTTTGGGCCCCGGCAAATACAGAGAAACAGATCTGTCCGCTGAGGATCAGAAAATAAACGGAAATGACTTTCACTTTGAATACCGGGTTATTTATTCCTGACCTCAAGAATTTTGCCACCAGCACTGAACGATACGATCATCGTTTCGCGCGATTTCCTTAATTCAAGATAATAGGTGAGTTTACCTTCTTCATCCAGCAGGTCTGCATCCCTTATCTCATATCCGTTGTAAGAAGCATTTGCTGCATTCATAATTTCCAAAGGCACTTCGCTGTTCCTCAGATCCTGTTCATGTCTTACCATAGCGGATTTTTCATTGAAGATAAAGACATGGTCCATATCCCTGATCTCTCCCCTTATATGATAATAGCCCCTGCCCTTTTCCTCCCTGTAAAGGGCATCATCAATATCGGGCGATCCGAAACGGCTTTTAATAAGGTCCCTGATGCCGACAGGTACTTCACCGTAACTCATCTCCCGTTCATACATCAGAAGCCCTCCTCTTTCATTTACAATAAACTCATGATCTTTCCCGTCGATGTCAAGGCTGATATTATAGCTCGTCTTACCTTCCTCTTCTGTCATATCGGCATCACTGATATCAAAAAACGTAACCCTCGATTTGATCGTCTCCATGACTGATTTGGGGATCTCGCTTATATACAAATCCTTAGAGTGCCGGATTATAGCTCCCTTATCATTGAGGAGCACCTGGTTGTCTTTATCGTTGAGTTCAAAATTTACCCGGTAGAATCCCTTTTCAAGCTTCCATTCAACATCAGAAGCCTTTGAGAACTTTAGCTGAAATGCATTAAGGACAACAGCCGGTACATTTTTTTGCTGTATTTCCTGGGAATGCAAAATAACCGGGAAAAGAGCCATAAGAAATAATCCTGTAATTCGTTTCATATCACATGTTTTTGTCACAATTAACGTATATGAATCTGGAAAAAACCTGGAAAGAAACGGGAAAGATCCTGGAATCGGGAAAAAGAACGTTGCTGACAGCCCGGTCAGATGCTTATACTGAACACATGTTTCCCGTTAAATGAATAGGTGACCCTCAACCCTGAAAAGTCGGCAATAGCTTTAACAATGGCGAGTCCCAGTCCGGAAGAACCGGAATTCTTATTACTTCCGGAAAAGCGCCTGAAAAGTCTATCGGGAGACAACTCCGGTGAATCGCTGGTGTTATCAATTTTAAAAAATGAAGCTGATAACATTATATCTATTTCTCCATCTTTTCTGTTATGAAACATTGCATTATTCAGCAGGTTCATGACAAGTATACGTGCAAGATCGGGGTTCATGCTATGGCACCATGAGCCTTCCTGCTTGTACCTGACATTGATTCTCATGTATTCAGAATAATCTGAAAAATCCCCGACGATGGAGCTGATGATCTCACCAAAACAGACAATTTCCCTGTCAATGAACTGCCTGTTCTCAATTTTTGACAGAAGAAGAAGCGATTTGTTAAGGCTGCTGAGCCTCTGTAATATCTCAATTACATTTCCTATCTTTTCTATATGAACCTGCTGAAGATCGTTTTCCCCGGCCAGTAGTTCCAGCTTGTTTATCCCTATTGCCAGGGGTGTCTGAAGTTCATGCGATGCATTTTCAATAAACTGCTTCTGACTGTCGTAAATATCAATATTGGTCTTTATCAGGTTCTTAACTGATTCGTTAAGCAGTGAAAATTCACTGATCTTGGTTGTCTCTGGTTCATAAGTGACTCCTTTGTCAAGCTGAAACCTGTTAAGGTATCCCAGAAGCCGGTAAAAAGGTCTCCAGGTTTTCTTCAGAACGAAATTATTTACGACGACAGTACTTATGATGAGGAAGAGAAAAAACCACAATAATGTTGATGCAATCTTTCTGATAAGATACCCTCTGTCGAATTCATGAGAAATCACTTTTAACTCATAATACTTATTTCCTGCTCCGAGGAAGGCGGTTGTAAGCAACCTGGCCTGGTAGTTTTCATTTTTCAGCTCCGAAAAAATAAGAGTGTCCCTGTAAGTATCCCGTACATTCAGGGCAATATCTTCATCTATTTGTCTGATTATATAGTTACTCTCCCTGAAAACCTTTCTTTCCGAAATAAGGGTGTCAGTCCTGAGTTTGTCAATAAGAACAATTTTGTAATTTGCCATTCCTTCATCAATGGTATTTCTCACCTGGTTCAGAACCTGATAATAAAAAAAGATACCCCAGAGGCAGATACTGAGCAGGAGTATCCCGGAAAGGAACAGAAGCGTATGATTTATCAGTTTCATTTGGTTATCAGCTTGTATCCTATTCCGTAAATGCTTACCAGATCAACTCCGGCATTATGGCTGATAAGCTTTTTACGGAGGTTCTTGATCTGTGAATAGATAAAATCAAAATCGTTTACCCTGTCGATATTGTCTCCCCAGATATTTTCTGCTATCGCTGATTTACCTGCAATTCTGTTCTTGTTTAATGCGAGGAACACGAGTATGTCAAATTCTTTCCTGTTAAGATCAACAGACTGATCATCAATATGAACCGACCTTTCTTCGATATTTATTTTGATGTTATTCACTTCGACCAGGATGCTACCGGAATTGTTCTTCCTCCTGAGAACAGATTTAATTCTTGCATTCAGTTCAGCAATATGAAATGGTTTTGCAAGGTAATCATCGGCTCCCAGGTCCAGTCCCTTTACCTTGTCGTCGATAGAGTCTTTTGCAGAAATAATAATTACCGAATCGGATTTCCCGAGTTCCTTCAGCTTCTTTAAAATTGTTAACCCGTTGCCATCGGGAAGCATGATATCGAGCAGTATGCAGTCATAGTCGTACGTTACGATTTTATCCAGGCCTGCTTCATAGCCATGAGCTCCTTCAACAATGTAGTTCTCCTCTGTCAGAAATTGTGTTATTAGCCCCATCATCTGGGGTTCATCTTCAATTACAAGTATTTTCATTAACAGTCAGATTATAGAACAACCTTCACCGACGAAGTTTATCTGATTCAAAATTATTGGATGATCGTTGAGATTTTGATACAGATAGCCGGAATATCCCGATAAAAAAATTAAACGCTGCTCATACATTTTTATTTTTCCCTGTTAACGTGAGCCTTCCATCGTAATCATTACCGGTTTCAGGTTTAAGAGGCCATTTAACCGGTTTTTTGTCACGGGTCGACCTGTAGATCGCCGTGAATATCTCCACAGTAACTCTTCCTTCCTCTCCGGTGATTAGTGGTTTTCTTCCTTCAATAACTGCTTTTAGGAAATCTTCAATCTGTCTCTCGTGGAAATAGTCCATGGGATTCTTCAGCGAAAGGAAAAATTCAGAATCTTCCTTTACCATATCTTTAAGGAGTGCTTCCTCTCCCGGTATGGTCCATAGGTCATTTACCGGAGGCTCAAGAATACCCGACATTCCTGCAATGAACATGGCGCCGCCATCGGTCTGAACGCCCACGGAGGCTCCGTTTTCTCCATGTACATGAACCTTACCCCAGATCCCGGGTTTTTGGGAATTCGATACTATAATATTTCCTACAGCACCGTTTTTAAACCTGATGATGGCATTGGCCGTATCTTCGACTTCAATATAGGGATGGTTAAGGTTTGAAGCTATACCATATAGTTCATCTATATCACCCATAAACCACTGAAGCAGATCCAGCTGGTGAGGAGCCTGGTTCACCAGGACTCCGCCTCCCTCTCCCGGCCAGGTACCTCTCCACAGATCGCTGTTGTAATATTTCTCATCACGCCAGCCCAATATATTGACAGTCCCGAAAACCGGTTTTCCAATTTTACCCTTATCGATAGCTGCTTTGATTCGCTGTACGGGTTTATACCACCTCCGCTGACTTACAACTCCGATTTTTTTGCCATATCTTACTGAAGCTTCAAGCATTGCATCGCAGTCTTCAAGCGATGATGCCAGTGGCTTCTCAATCAGGACGTGTGCTCCGGCTTCCATGGCCTGCAGGGCAGGCTCACGGTGGAAAGGATGAGGCGTACAGATTATAGCCACGTCGATTTTTTCACGAGCCACCATTTCTGTAACATCAGTATAACCCTGCACACCGAATTCTGATGTGTATGCTTCCGTTTTTTCTTTCTTTGAACTGCATACTGCAGTAAAATGCGATTCAGGAAGATTGGCCAGAGCCCGGGCATGAATTCCGGAAACTTTCCCCAGACCAATAATTGCTGTTTTTAGTTTATTCATTTCAACTCAGGGTATCAGAACAACCTTTATCAATCCAAGTTCTTTATTATAAAGTCTTCTGAACCATTCTGCCCCGTCTTGTAACGGAGCTTCTGCCGACAGTACAATCCTGGTATTAATTGCTCCGCGGGACATCATATCAAGTACGGCTTCGTATTCACCGCAGATGGCACAGCTCCCCTGTAATTTTACCTGACGGGTTACAACCGACTGAAGCGGGAGTTTTACTGAGGGAGCAAGGTTCCCGACAAGAGTAACGCAACCTCCTTTTCTGACAAGTTCGACTGAAAGTTGTACTGTATCTTCTGATCCCACTGCTTCAAAAACATGGTCGGCTCCCCTGTTCCCAGTTAAGTGCAGTAATGTTTCCTTCAACTTATTATCTGCAGGATCAAAAGCATGATCGGCTCCCGTATCCGTTGCAAGTTTTCTTTTCACCGGATCGGTATCCACAGCAATCAGAGTTCCGCACCCCTGGGATCTGAGAACCTGGACAATAAAAAGTCCTATCATCCCTGTCCCGACAACAACGGCAGTCTCGTTCCATTGAACTGAGGCAAGCTTCACTGCATGTGCTGCCACGGCAACGGGTTCAACCATTGCAGCCTCTGTAAATGATACTCCTTCGGGTATCCGGTAAAGAATATGCTGCGGTATACTTACATATTCGGCAAAAGCTCCATGCCGGGTGTATTCTGCCGGAGCTACGCCGAGCACCATCCTGTTGTCGCTCAGGTTATACATACCATGTAAGGTATACCAGTCGTTAAGGGGATATATTGTCGAATCGAATGTGACCCAGTCTCCTGCTTTCCAGTCTTTAACATTCTGCCCGGTTTTTTCAATAATGCCGGCTGCTTCGTGACCCATAATCAGAGGAGGCCTTCTTCTGCCTGTGCTGCCATCGAATCCATGAACATCGCTGCCGCAGATGCCGGCTGCCTTAACCTTTACCAGTACTTCATCAGCGCTGATCACCGGATCGGGCCACTCACGGTAAACAAGCCTGTTGTATGCTTCAAGGACAAGTGCTTTCATATGTGGCTATATATAAACAATTTATGCTAACCGTAAGGAATTATGAAACCAGATCCGTCACAAAGGTCAATAAGATTTCCGGTCATGATTCATAACTGTTCCTTTTTTTATTTTATGATCTGAATCCTTTTTTCTCCACGGTAACTTTTTATAATCTGCATTTTTCTGAACCAGTCAATTGTTGCGTCAGCTGCCGAAATGAAAAGAGACTGACCGGGATCCTTGTGTTCGTATCTGTAAACCGACGTCATATAGCTGTTCATTGCAACGGTATAAGTACGATCCCTTTCCAGGAGGCTGTCCTTTTCAGTCATGAAGATAATATCTGCCATATTTCCTGCATTATCCTTCTTCAGTGTAATTTTCAGTCCCGAGGGATAAAGCGGCTCTCCATCCATAAGATAAGCAGCCATCATCAGAGAGTGTATCTCCATGCCTGTAAGCTTTGTCATAATAAGGTCATTACCAAAAGGATCGAGCTTATAAATATCCATAATGGTTACAGGGCCTTTAGCGAGGGCTCCCATACGAACTCCGCCCGGATTAACCAGGGCAATGTCGGCTCCGGCATAGTGACGCTGTGCATCGGCCATCAGGTATCCAAGTTCTTCATGCGATGAAAAATCGTCAAGGGCTGTGGCAATAACTTCTTTCAGGGCCTGATTGTTATTGTAATTATCAACCATGGCACGAACTGAAGGTTTTTCTCCCGGAGAATTACGTATGTCGATAAGCTCCATGGTTTTTTGAAGCACCCCGTCGTGATTGACGGTCAGCCTGATCAGGGAGCCGTATTTCAGCTTGCTTTCTGCCTGTGTTATCAGTATCCCGTTGTGAACCTGTTCCTTCTCAACCCTGGTGTGCGAATGTCCGCCGATGATGAGATCTATCCCTGCCGGCATGGTTTCAGCCAGCTTTACATCATCGGGAAAACCCAGATGACTAAGCACTATAAAAATGTCACTCTGATCTTTCAGGCCAAGGTATTTCCCGGCAGTTGCAAAAGGAGAGCTGAAGGAAAAACCTTTTATTTTATCGGGATGAGAATCGGGAATACCGTTTTGATTTAACTGAACAAGACCCAGGAAAGCGAGTTTCAATCCGTTCGGTAAAGTGATTATTTTAAATGGTTCGACTTTCAGATTATATGGTGCTTCAACAGACATGTTGGCGCAGATAAAACTGAACTCAGCCCTATGGGTCAGTTTACTGAAACCTTCAGGTTCCGAATCGAATTCGTGGTTTCCTACAGCGCTGAGGTCAAATCCTGTAGCATTCATGAGTTCAATCACTGGCAGACCGGTCTCGGGATACTGGTCATTGACAGGATTTCCCGTTTGATTGTCGCCGGCACTGACAAGCAGCATGCCAGGGTAAACCGATTCAAGGCTGTCTACGATATATGCAAGCTTCGGAAAATTATCTATGGCTGCATGAATATCGTTGACAGCAAAAATGACAGCCTGTCTTTCTTCCTGCTGAACGTTACCGGTTTTCCCTGAAATGCTGCAGGCGCAAAAAAATCCGGCAGCAGGCAATATCAGACCTGCTAACAGCAATAAAGATCTTCCTCTTCGTCTTCCTGAGATATAAAGAAATGTGCCATCTGTAAGTTCACCGTCATATTCCACCCTGTTGCCAAATTTATCTTCCACGGCAGGCAGGTGTCGTGGTCTTCTTTTCTCCTGATATGAATAGAACTTCAGAATCGCATCCTTTACCTTGGCGCCGTTGTGGAGTTCAAGCAATATTTCGTTTACAGAAATTTTCATGTGCGGATTTTTTTAAATTTAGGAAAATTTTTAAAAATCCGTCTTATTTTCTCCTGTACCTGTTTAAGGATGTTATTTACGAATGCAACTCCCTCGTAAAAGAAATATCATGTATTTGTTTAATTCTGAATGATTAACGACTTATTCCCATACGTTCATCCAGCATCTTTCTGTATTCTTCCCGCGTTTTTCCGCTGTTATACCATTCTCTCATCAGGGTCAGATCATTTCTCAGTGATGAGGGATATCCGCCACCGACTTTCAGATATACACGCATAAGATGCAATGCTTCGTAGCCTGTGGTAATATGAGTTTCCGCATAAGACGACCTTAAGAGACACTCTTTCTGAAGACAGTCAGACCCCGCCGGGGGGCCTGTAAGCAGTTTGATCATTGGAAACGGAACGTCAGTCTCGGCAAGTTCCAGGAGCCCGGAAAAGTGTTCGCGCCTTATCCATCCATCAGCTACAGCTTCTCTCTGAATTTTTATTTCTCCCCTTATATTCCTTAGCTGAATAAGAAATTCGACAGGTGAAATGTCAGGAAGTCTCTGAAGAGTTTCCTTTACTTTTCTGTTATCAGAGGTGGCAAAGGAAACTATCTTTCCGTCGGCAAGGGTTATCACTTCAATATTATAGCTATTGTTTTCCTGCTGTGATGACAATCCTTCTTCAAATTCCTGTATAATAAGCTTGTAATCTTTGTGTTGTTTTAAAAGTGAGTCATAAACAGCTGTCAGTTTTTTGTTTCTGAGAGAGTTGCCATTAACACTTTTTTCATTCTGCAGTTTACTGGTACAGGCCAGCCCGAATACCAGGAACAAGATCATTATCTTTTTCATGGTGCAGGATAACACTCACAGTTTTCAACAGCTGCAGCATAGTCTTCAGCCGTTATGAGCCCGTCGGTATCTATACCCAGCGAAGAAGTATTTACCAGGCGGGGAGGTGCATTAATATAACCTGTCTTGACAGCTCCTGCATCTGCAGCATAATACATCTCCTGCATCTGCAGCAATGTCCAGTGCTGAATCCCTTCTCCAAGGCCCAAACCATTTTTCGTGGAATACAAACCGTTCCCTTCATATAGGGCAGCGTGCACATAATGATTGGTTTCATCAAAAAGCAGACATATCTGCCCGGGCTGAATCCCTTCACAGGTTTCTGACATTTTAATGAGTCCCGACCTGATTGCATCGCTGACACTGGAAATCCCCAGAGCCCCGTTTACATCTTTGGTCTGAGTGGTACTAAATACAAACTTACCTTCTGTAAGAACCCATCCCAGACAGTTGTAACTATAATTAACCGGATCTGTTTCCTCTCCGTCAATCGTCAGGCCCGAAATCTGCAAAAGACTTACCGGAGATCCGTCAGAGAGCCAGGTTACAGCATCGGAATAAGTAAAATTATATTGCCCGGGGTATCCGAAACGGGAGGTAGCCTGACCGCTGAGTAAATGCAATATTTTTTCTGCATAGTTCCGGAGGATCCCACCTCTGGGCGTCGTGGATAAATCTGTAAGACAGGCGCAATCGTAGTCATAGCCGTTATTTTGATCCTCTTCACCACAGCCAATTCCCAGACAGGCACAGGCATCATAAAGATGATATGTCGGATCGCATACATCCGCAACACAGTTGTTTCCGGTGCACAGACATTCATTATAATATTCTGAAGCCGGATCGCAGGGATCTGTTACCAGACCGCATATACAGGGATACTGACCGCAGAAAGGACAGGGATCAGGTGATATGACAATTTCTTCCGGACACAGGGGGCATTCAAGAGCACTTCCCTGTTCATGCGGAACAGAATAGGTTATACCTCCACATTCACAAACAATCTTTGACCTTCCTTTGGCGCCATAACCCTGCGCAAATAAATCAGCCGATGCCTGCCCTGAAAAAGGCGCTGTTAAAAACCAGGGTGTAAGGTTCAGCAGCAATACCACAAATATTGATAAGCGCTTCATTTTAACATAGAATAATATTGTAAAACAGTCATTGACAAAACATTTATCATTTATGCAGCCTGATTATTCTTGTTGTAAGAGCAAAATTACCGTTGCTCAATTTTACCACGTAAACACCACCGGGCATGTTTAACTGAAGTTGCTGAATATTTACTCCCGCAGCCAGTTTTCCGAAATCGGCCTGATATAGTTTCCTGCCGCCGGTAGAAAATACCGTTGCGCTTACCTCCGATTCTCCATTCAGTTTAAATGAAATATTTATCCTGTCGCTGAAGGGATTCGGAAAAACACACAGATCTTCGAGAGGTTTTTCCGTTTGAGGAGGATCATCAGGACCGCTATAATAATCCGTTCTGATCAGAGAGATGTACATAGGTCTTTCCGCCTCCATCGTCACTTCTGAAAAGAAACGGATATTTCCAGAAAGAAAAATCACACTGTCAGCTTTGGTCAAATGAATATCAGCCGATCTGAAATCAAAACTGATCGGCCTCCTGTGATAATGATCTGTACGTAAATAATTTACATTTTCAAAAACAAGCCCTGTATCGGTAACTGTTGCATTGAGTTTAGCACTTAGGCTGTCAGATTCCTCCCACAGACCTGTTAAGGTATTACCGTTTCTTTTCAGGTCAAGATCAAGGGAAGCCAGATTTATTACATACTGACCGCTCCAGTCGTAGGTTACAAGAAATCCCGAGTATTTTCCTGTAATATCCGTATCATGAATATCATGTTCAACAGGAATATAGTTCTCAGGAATATGTACTCCGTAAAGAGTATCGGGAGGTGAGGTGGCGGTATTGAAATGGTTTTCCGGCTTTTCTGCCGCCAGTTCTGCCAGGGCAAGAAAATTACCCGCACCGGCAGAAAGCTCAAGCCATCTTTTTGCTTCTTCCTCATCTTTTTGAATTCCGTAACCGTTTCGATAACAGATACCTGTCATATATGAAGCTGCTGCATGACCCTGGTTGGCTGCTTCAAAAAACATTTTCAAAGCTTTTTCATAATCCTGCGGGCATGCAATACCCTTATAAGACATATAACCGGCAGCATACTTGCAATCCGGATCTCCAAGATCAGCGCCGGTAACATAAGACTCAAGAGCTTTCTTTTCATCACAGACCACACCGTATCCATACTTCCACAACAGGCCCATGTTGTAATATGCTTTATGGTATCCGGCCAATGCTGCTCTTTCAAACCAGGTATAGGCATCTACATAGTTTGTGTCGGTGCCGGAACCCCGCGCGTACATTATAGCCAGGGCATTCATCGCTTCGGCATAACCTTCATTTGCAAGATCCATATACATATTAAAGGCCCGGGCAGGATGATAAGGTTTGTTTATTCCCTGCTTATAATAAAAAGCTTCTGTGTACAGGCCGTGATTGTCGTCATCACCATATTGTGCATCAGCGATCAGGCAGGATAAAATGGCAAGAGGAAGAAGTAAAAACCTTCTTATTTGCCTGTACTTGCCGGGAAGTTCGTTATACAACATTAGTATGACTCTTTACCAGACAAATTGAGCACGATAGGGATTGCCAGTAACAGGTTTTTCATAACCATGGTGAAAATATCTATACAAAGCTGACGGAGCCCGCAGGTCGAGTTCCGCAAGTTGCCTGCTTCGTTCATCACGGTCATCAGCAAAATACTCCCTTGTAACCAGCGAAGTAAGCAGGTGACCATTAATCCCTCCGTATATCCTGAGGGAATCTGATACAGAAACCAGATGTTGTTTTAACATTTCACTCCATATATTCGCGGTAAGAGCTGCGGCTATTGGCTGGTTCTTAAATACAAGAAGATCTGTGTACTGATAATCTGTTAAAAGTTCTTTTACAACACCCCGTTCGTATTCCCTGATATTGAAATCAGGATCGTTCGCCTGAAGGACCCTGGCAATTGCTGCTTTGGCATTAAGGGTGTCGACAATAAAATCGGGCAGGCTTAATGCCGTTCTGTAAAGGATTACATGGCAGAACAGTGAGGGAGAATAGTTATCCAGCAATGATTTTTCTGAAGCAATTGCAACCTTCTGGGAGAAAACCTGATAAGAGCAAAGAGAAACTATCAGAAGTACCGCAAACAGTGTTTTCATGGATTTTTTGCAAAAGAGTGAATTTAAAAAGGCCTCACCCGACGGTGACAGGGTTCAAACACATGATGAGGTTAAATATGTGTTGACGGTTCGCGGGTTTAACCGTATTTTTCTGCGACCCAGATTAAATTCCACTTTATCATATTAAGCAAAAAATTACTGAATCAAATTTCTTAAAGATTTCTTTACGAATTATTTAAATAATGTTAAATATTCAACCGTTTAGATGGAATCTTTATAAATTTCATTGATTTTATGCTTCCCCTGAAGCCGGGAAAACGGATATTATACAGGGAGGCACCTTAAAAACCGAAAATCAGGAAAACAGCTCCTGCAATAAAGCCAGTCAGCATATTAATGGCCTTTACCTTAATAAAATCTTTGCGCGATTCTGCCAGCAGAGGCAGCATTCCATGACCGTCCTGGACAACAGAATTAGCGAACAGAATGCTGAAAGGTAAAAGTCCCTGGGAAAAAAGGGTTACGAACATGAGGTGAGGCCCCGACTCGGGAATTATGCCTATGAGCACCGCAATGACAAGAATGACCCATTTGTTGTTCTCGATAAGATTGGTCAGGCTCAGGCTTGACTGGATGAAATAAAGAACAATAAAAGCACCCCATGTCCAGAGAAATATCCTTATAAGATGTTTTTTCAATATATGGCCATACAGGTGTTTATGCAGAAAATGATCAGGTACCGTCAGAAAAATGAACAGCATTAACAGGGTTCCCGCTAAAAAGGTTATTCGTTTCCAGTCCCATACTTTCGAGCCCACAATACCAGTCGACAATAAAAGAATGAATATGAGTGTGAACAGCAGGAAAAGAGCCCTTTCAAAGGTGATTGACTTCAACTGGGGAATTATCTGGTTTCCGGAAAAACATTTACACGAATCTTCATTATGCACTACAAAGCCCTGTTGCGGTCCTGCAGTTTTTGCTGATTTACTGAACATGTTTACCAGAAAACCTGCCAGAATCGCGGTCGCGAACAGCAGAAGATGTAATATCAGTGCCTTTCCGGGAAACATCGCAAACATGACGAAGGCTTCATCGCCAGAAGTGGCTATCATTGCTGTTACAAGAGCTCCAAGATTCATCATGCGGTGAGTGTAGAGAGAAACCACCGTGAAAGCCCCGAGACAACCCGGGACAATCCCAAGAAAAGCTGCCAGGATAAGTTGCAGAAAAGGAGAGCTGATTAGTCTTTCTGTCCAGATGTTTCTTGTTTGTACATTTATATACTCGATAATGACCATCATGAACAGTACGAAGACCGTGATCATCAATGAGTGACTCAGGGTCGGAATTACAATCTCTGTCATTGCCGGTTTTTAGAAATTTCCTGTCTGCTTTTCAAAGATAATAAAAATAAAACCTTTATGAACCAATGTTCATTTCGGTTCAGATATCTTCTTATTTATCGCAGTTTATCTTCCTGATAAAAAAGAGAGACGATAGAATGATCGCTATGAAAAGCATGAAAAAAGGCCGGAATCCCCAACTGTTTATGATCCAGCTTCCGGTAAGAGGGAAAAGCGTCGGCAGAATATGGCCTGCTCCCGAAAAACCAGTGTAAAGGGCACGATTACTCCTGTCAGATACTTCCAGGAGCAAACCATTCATTGTTATATTGTAAAGTGTGATCACCAAACCACCCAGAATAAATATCAATACCAGCAGGGATTCATTATTAATATACAAGGTTGCCAGTATCAGAATAACTGAAAGAAAGACATTTAAATAAAGGAGAAAATTATATTTGATCTTCGTTGAGGCAAGTAACACCACCATGCTGACGGCAACTATACCGATCACCTTATAAAGCAGAAAATTTCCTGTATCACTGCTCTGTGTAAAATATGTTTCTTTGGCATAAAGCATAACAAAAGGGAGGAAGCTTACTATAATACCCTGGGTATTTATATACCCAAGATAAGAAACAAGTTTGCTGTTCCTCGCCAGTTCTGATTTTAGTTTTTTCAGAAAGTCTTTAAAACCTGAAATGTTCATAAAGGAGGGAACCGCTTCCTTTATCTTCCAGAATCCTGCCGATGCTACAAGCAGGAGAACGGCTCCGCAAACGAACAACCAGGCATAGTTGACCGGATATTCCGTTTTAACAAGGATCTGTTTTGCTGCAAAGGCCGAAACAATAAGTACCAGTCCTGCGATGATCTGCTTTGCCGAAAAGAATGATTTTCTCTTGTTCTCATTTACAGATTTCCCCAGTATATCTGTATAACCGATATTCGTAAAAGCGCCTCCAACTGAAAATATTGTTATAAATATGAAAATAAACCATAACAGCAGATCCGCTCCGGTCTTTCCCCGCAGACAGACCAGCATAAACCCCAGGGCAAAAAGTGAAACAATCCTCAGGTTGATCCCCAGAAGCATGAATTTTTTCTTAAAAGCCCAGTTACTTATAAAAGGTGCAAAAAATAATTGGGTGAACCTTGACCCTCCCAGAATTATTACTGTCATGATCCCGATATGTACCGAACCTCCTCCCGATTCTATGATCATCGCCGGAATAATCGTATCGACATCCATGAAATTCTTGGCAAATGCCAGGAATCCTGCATGCCATAAGAATGCATAAAAATTATTTCTGGATATTTGGGGAGTAACGGTCACTGCTGAATTTTACCGGAAATTTGCACAATGTTCGGATTCATTCCGATATTTTTTTTGCTTTTATCACGATAAAACTCCCCCTGCCATAACCATTTTCAGGTTCCTGTATTTCTTTGATCTCAGGCAGAAGACCAAACACAGTTTGTAAAGTGTCGCTTATCACAAATCCGTGTTTACCAAGCAGTTCGTTTACTTCAGCGGTACTGTAAAAAACGGCATCCTTGTAAAAAATGCTTTTCTCTTTGTTTTTAAAATAAAGTTTTCCCACCGGACTGTCTTTATCCACAAAGCCCAGTATAATGAAACCATCATTTTTCAGGATACGTCTGGCTTCGGCCAACGAAAGGTTTATGTCGTCTACAAAGCAGATGGTGGTGATCATGACGGCAAAATCATAGCTCCTGTCAGGCAAAGGCAGATCCTCCGCCACTCCGTCAAGCACTTTCAGACCCTTTTCAATGGCTGCTTCCCTCATGGGCCCTGATGGTTCAATCCCTTCTCCTATCCCAAGCGGGACAGCAAAGATGCCGTTACCGATACCTATTTCTACTCCCCGGCCCCGGGCGGGCACTATCTTTCGGAGAGCTTCAAGTTCCGATAAAAAAACAAAATGATTTTCTGAAAACCACTGTTCATATTCAACGGAATGATAATCAAAAGGTTCTGTCTTCGCCATTCAATTTCACATTTTAACAGCAAAAGATAAATCAAAATCGCCATTAATCAGGTTCCTGAAGGAAAGATTTTAACTCAGGGTATAAAACATTGTCCGGGCTTATTGTAAAGCATCCCAGATAACAAGTATCAATGCTCCCTCCTCCGATTCAAATGGTCCGTGCTCCTCATGTGGACTGTAAATCTGAAATGAACCGGCGGGGAATGTCCTTCCGTCACTTGTGTAAGATCCTTTCAGCACAAGATGTTGTTCTGCCACAACATGTGAATGTGAACCAAGTTTAAAACCGGCAGCCAGCTTAAGCAGTATGGTCCGGCCTTCAGCATTATCCCTCAAAGTTTTCATTTTAGTGCCTTCAGGATAATCAATGGCTTCTTCCCATTCTTTTTCCTCAAACAAATTAACCAGATTTTTCATGAGTAAATAGTTTAAGTGATTTGGATCCTTCTTGCTTTTATAACTGATACGTGCAGACCCGGAAACCAGCAGGGTCCGATTATATGTTTCATCATCTCTCTGACAAAAAACGGATTCATTTCACCCGGCTTAAGAATAAGCTTTCAAAGCACCAATATTCGAAGACCTGCACACAGGACAACTGGGATGTTCTTCTGTTTCGTAAATATCAAATCGTGTTTTACAGTCGTTACAGAAAAACCATTCCCTTTCAAGATAAACATTACCATATATTGCTACTATCTCTCTTCCTTCGACCAGAGCCTTTGCCATTTTTGACCTGGCACTTTCACAAATCCTGGCAAATGTAGCCCTTGACACCCCCATCAGAACAGAAGCTTCCTCATAAGTATATAACTCATAGTCAGCGAGTCTCAAGGCTTCATACTCTTCATAATAAAGCTCTACCTTACCTCTGGTACCACCCGAAAGTCCGTAAGGCTTAAATCCTGAAAATCCGGG
>JAFGXX010000126.1 GCA_016936435.1 Bacteroidales bacterium | reverse complement strand
GTCACATCCATGGCAATAGAGCCAGAATGCACCTCAACCCCGGAGAGGGTTGAAGTGTCATTTGCAACCATTACTGAATATCCCTGAAAGGCAATGAAGGGATATTATTCTCAATAACTGAGCCCCTCATCATATTTGAAAAGGGCATAACCATCAGGTTCGAGATAGCCCGGCACATCTTCCTTATTGCTCTCGACAGCTGCCTGTGATACGGGAGTGGCAAAGGGCATTTTTCCGGCCGGATTGAATTTGCCTGTCAGAACATCGAGAAGAGCATCGGGAGAAGTACCGAAAGTGGCAAGCACCGCTTTTATATTCCGTTTAGCATTATCATCGTAAATTTCGTCGATAACCCATGGATTGGTATAATTTATAACAAGAACCGTTGGCTTGGATGCGCTTATACGGTTTACATAGTTTATGTCGACATTATTCTGTGAGAGGACCAGGGATACAGGAGCGCCTGTAGATCCGAAAAGAGCATTTCCGGTAGGGGTAAGCCACAGGATTGCAATATCGGCTTTTGCGGGTGAATCAACGAATACCGTTTCATATTTCCCATCGTTGGTCATATAAATATTGGGTCCTGCTGCCTGCTGACCCCTGCCTGCCCTCTGAAGTGCCTCGAAATATACTTTAGTCCCGGGTTTAAGCGGCAGGGCAGCATTTTCATTGCGAAGCAGCACAATCGATTTCCTGAGTGCCAGGTTAGCTCTCTCCCTGAATTTGTCATTGTTGACGAGTTTTTCAGCAGCCTCGGCATCGACATAGGGGTTTTCAAAGAGCCCGAGATCGAATTTTTCTTTAAGCAAAAGCAGTACAGAGTTATCGATCAGGCTTATGTCAACCATGTTCTTGTTGACCACATCGATTATGCCTGCCGGATCTGATATTCCTGAGAAGATATTTACCCCTGCCTCGATGGCTTTTTTGTATCTCTCCGGAACCGTCAGGTCTTCCACACCCCAGGGCATCCTGTCGATAGGGCCTGTATCTGAATTGATGATTCCTTTGAAACCCATCTGTGTTCTGAGGAGGTCATTAATGACGCCCTTGTTGAATGCATAACCCACCTCTTCGTATTCGGTGCCTGCCGGAAGGGAATAGTAAGGCATTATGGCTGATGTACCTGCGTCGATAGCTGCCTGGAACGGGATAAGGTTATTTTTGAACATCCCTCCCGGGAAAATCTCTCTCTTACCCCAGTCGAAATGAGAATCCTGGCCTTTTTCACCGGCTCCTCCACCGGGGAAGTGTTTTGTCGTCAGGGCTACCGAGCCGGGGCCCAGCTTCTCTCCCTGGAATCCCAGGACTATCTCACGCATCATTTTGGCCACCCATCCGGCATTTTCCCCGAAGGTCCCGTTGATCCTCGACCATCTGGGCTCGGTAGAAAGGTCGGCCATATACATATAGCCTTTTCTGAGGCCTGCAGCAGACCATTCCTGACGGGCTATATCGGCAAATTCCCGGGTCAGTTCAAGGTCTCGCATTGCCGAGAGACCCAGTTCTCCGGGCCATACCGAAAAAACTGTTGTTCCTACACTGGACCCCAGTGCAGCATTTGTTGTTATATGGTTACGCGGATTTGATGCAATTATGCATGGAATTCCCAAAGCTTCACTTTCACAAAGTTCCTGCAGCTTGTTAGTCCATTCTGCTGTGAGCCTGGCGGGTTCGTTTGACCTGAGGATAAAGTGACGCATGTGGAATTCCTTAATCATTTTTGATGTACCTGCGCTGCGCGACAGTGATGCAAGGTATTCTCCTCCTGCCCGTCCCTGACGTTCTCCTGTGCCCGGCTGAGGCCTTTCCCCTGCAGCACGCTGCTGAGGCCTTCCTGCTCCCTGCCTCATTCCCGGGCCTCCGCCTCCTTCGTCGAGGTCGCTTGCAACAAGTTTGCCTTCCGATGCTGCGGCCCTGTTTGTCCCAACCATATTCAGGGAGTTGATAACCATAAAGCCTGCTTTTTGTTCGAGAGACATCTGTGAAAGAAGATCCCTGCTCCTTTCTTCGGAAGAGAGGCGCCAGTCTTCGTAGTTGTCAAGCTTACCGTTCCTGTTAAGGTCCTTGAACTGCAGACCTTTCGTTTCGATAAGGGGCACATTCCTGTAACCAAGTTCAGGCTGGGATTTTTCGTTTTTACCCGGAGTACACGAGACAATTCCGCTGATAATAAAGATAATTGTCAGGAGATTTACATAGTTATTTTTCATGGTCAGATCAGATTATTTATTAAATGACAATATATTCTTCAAGTTTATTCTGTCAGTCCGGATAAAAAACATTTCTTTTTAAAAATTTAACCTTTCAGAAAGCACCTCCTTTTTATAAAAACAATCCCCGATAATTAAGTCTTCCCTTCTTTCTCCCGAGAGTAACTTTCTGCCGGCCTCGTTTTGTAAGACTATTTAAAAGTTACTGCAAACGATACGGATTATATATAAAATACAAAAAAAGTAATTATACCCTGTTAAAATAGGGGTATAAGTATAAAAAATAACATATAAAATAAAATATACCCCATTAAAAAGGGGGTAGATGATAAAAAAAGACTAAAATAATTTGGATTTACCATAAAATAGTATAGGTTTGCAGCTGGAAAATATTAATCATTCATCAGAAAGGGCTATTATGTACAAAAAATTATGGTATCTGGTATTTTTATTTACGTTTATCAACGTAAACTCGCAGGAAAGTGCTAAAAGCAATTTTTCTGCCGGGGCTGATTTCTATAGCAGCTACATTTTCAGGGGAACAAAATTCGGTAATAGCCCGGCAATACAACCACTGGTTCAATATTCCCGGGGATTCTTTACAGCCGGAGGATGGGGGTCTTTCGACTTCAACGGATTTGAGGAATCGGATCTCTTCATGTCTTTTTCCCTTCCTGCAGGTTTCAGCATTGGGGTAACAGATTATTATTTGCCCGGTCTTTCTTATTTTGATTATTCCCCGGAAACCGGCAGTCATGCTTTTGAGATAAACGGAGGATTTGAAAATAGCGGATTTTCATTATCGGCGAACTGTATCCTGAATAGGGCCGGAGGGGCCGGGTCGTCAGGGCGTGATCTGTATTTCGAGGCTGGCTATGAGTTCACTCATTTCCGGATTCTCGCAGGAGCAGGGAATGGGTGGCATACCTCCGACAGTAAATTTAATGTCTGCAATCTGGGAATAGGAACATCAAAGGAAATAAAGATAACTGAATCATTCAGCCTGCCTGTAAGCGGGGAGATAATCCTGAATCCGGAAAGAGAAAAAATGTATATCGTATTTGGAATTACACTTTAAACCAATAATAAAGATCAGAGATTATGAAAAAGATGCTATTTAAAGGCTTGTTTGCAACACTTTTATCCTTCCTTGCAGTCGCAGGCTTATCAGCTTCTGACGGTGTAACAGTCGATTCGGGAGCAACTTCCTGGATGCTGACATCAACTGCACTGGTACTGCTTATGATACCGGGTCTGGCGATGTTCTATGGCGGGCTTGTCCGCTCAAAAAATGTCCTTGGTACGATCATGCACAGTTTTGTTGCAATGGGCATAATAAGTGTCCTGTGGGTTGTTGCCGGTTATTCGATGAGTTTCGGAAAGAATGTCATGGGAGGCCTTTTTGGGTGGAATCCGGATTATTTCTTTCTGAAGGGAATAGATACAAACATCCTCGAAGCAGGAGTTCCGGAGTATGTGTTTTCCATGTTCCAGGGTAAGTTTGCCATTATCACTCCTGCTCTTATTGCGGGAGCATTCGCTGAAAGGGTTTCTTTCAGGGCATACTGCCTCTTCATAGCACTTTGGAGTCTTCTTGTATATAACCCGCTTTGTCACTGGGTATGGGCTCAGGACGGCTTCCTCTTCAATCTGGGAGCTAAAGGAGCAATAGATTTTGCCGGAGGTACCGTAGTGCACATTTCAGCGGGGGTGAGCGGACTGGTGGCAGCCCTCTTCCTTGGTTCAAGGCGGGGCTATCCCTACAGGGTTATCCGTCCCAATAACCTGGTAATTACAATGCTGGGAGCCGGACTCCTGTGGGTCGGATGGTTTGGTTTCAATGCCGGCAGCAGTATTTCAAGCGGACTGAGTACGGCTCAGGCCCTTACGGCAACTCAGGTGGCAGCTGCTTCAGGTGCCCTGGCATGGATCATTATAGAAAGTCTCCATCAGGGAAAGGCCACAGCCCTGGGCTTTGCCTCAGGCATACTGGCAGGACTCGTTGCAGTGACTCCGGCTGCAGGGGTGGTCCAGCCCTACGGCGCTTTTGCCCTGGGCATTATTGCTTCAGCAGTTTGTTACCTTGCAATCCAGTTTAAAAACCGCCTTGGCTACGACGACAGCCTTGATGCCTTCGGCATTCACGGAGTGGGAGGAATTACCGGTGCAATATTCCTGGTATTCTTTATCCGCAAATCATGGATGACGGAAGCGGCAACAGCAGCAGGCGGTACCTGGACCGTATGGGATCAGCTTGGAGTACAGTCTCTGGCAGTGGCAATAGCAATTATTTTTGCTGCAGGGATGACATTTTTAATAATATGGACCCTGAATAAATTCATCAGGTTCAAATCCTCCGAGAGCGAGGAAATGGCCGGTCTGGACCGTTCCTACCACGGTGAGAGAGGATACGGGATGTTGAATCCGAGTTAACTTTAATAACGTTAAAAAATGAAACTTATAACAGCCATAATAAGGGAAGTCCAGCTGGAGAAGGTGAGAGAAGCTCTCATTGCTGCCGAGATAACAAGAATAACAGTCAGCCGTGTTTCAGGACATGGCCGTCAGAGGATAGAAGAGATGTACCGGGGTCAGAAAATAGTTCCGGACCTGATCCCGAAAATTAAGATAGATATTGCCGTCAACGATGACTTTGTGGACATAACCGTCGACACAATACTCAGATCGGCTAAGACGAACGGCGCGGAAGGTACTGTGGGCGACGGCAAGATCTTTATCACTCCTCTCGAGGAATGTATCAGGATCAGGACCGGGGAGCGGGGCAGCAGGGCTATATGAAGAAATCCCTTACAGGATCTACCCGAGGAAGATCTTCATATCCTCTTCAACTGTACCTATTCCTGCAATTCCGAATTTCTCGACTACCACTTTAGCCACATTGGGTGACAGGAAGCCAGGGAGTGTGGGACCGAGATGTATGTTTTTCACGCCCAGGTAAAGCAGGGCAAGCAACACTATCACGGCTTTCTGCTCATACCAGGCAATATTGTATGCTATC
>JAFGXX010000125.1 GCA_016936435.1 Bacteroidales bacterium | reverse complement strand
CAGGGGGGAAATGCTTTACTCTCAGCTCCTTCCCCCGTGGGGGAAGGTTGGGAAGGGGGTTTAAGTGATAAAAATTAAATGTTATATTCATGATTCCCGATACTCATATAAAATTATAAAACAATTCCGGGTCACCTTCTTCAGTTACACTCCCATTTTATCCTGATATCTCCGTCGATGGTATCCGGGGTGGTCTGAATCGTCAGAAGAGCGGCTCCGCAATATTCAGCAGGATCGGTCGCATGGTCAAATGCTCCGTTCACGTATGTAACCTGCCTGCATGTCTTGCAGTCATTAAGGATTTCACATGAGTTAAAAAGTACAGCTATTGCAAAAAATGTTACTGTCAGAAAGATCTTTCTTTTCATATCGGGTATATTATACTGAACAAAATTATGAAACTCCCGGTTTTATAGATCATGTAAAAACAAAAATGGTTGCATTAAATGCTATATTTTCTCTAAGAATATGCATCAATTGGTTAAATTGGCAGTCATTAGTACAGGAATGAAAAAAATAACAGGGAATAAAAATTAAACGTCATGGAACAAGTAAATGTGGAACAAGGGAACAAGATGAAAAAGCATGTAACGGTGGTGGGTGCGATCCACATAGGATTCGGACTCATAGGGCTGCTTGGAGCTCTTGCCGTCTTTTTTGCCTTAAGGTTTGCTCATGGATTCGTTGAAGGGGAAGATGTACCCGAAATGGTGCTCAAATTTATGTCGGTGAGCCTGCCCCTTCTTATAGGATTTCTCTCTACACTGGGGCTCGTCGGAGGAATGGGACTTTTAAGTTTACAACCATGGGCAAGGTACCTCATTATCGTCGTTGCCGCACTGGGATGCCTCAACATCCCCATAGGCACTCTCAAAGGTGTCTACTCACTGTGGGTTCTTCTTCAGGATGATACGATTAAACTGTTTGAACGAAAACAGATTTAGGCAGGATTCTTACAATTTGATTTTTGTTGGGTTGGAGACGCGCTGATCAGCGCGTCTCCTTTGTTTTTTACATATTTAAATATTCAGTCGCCGGTAAGGAGGATTCAGCCATAATTTCTAATTTTATCGGAAATCAACTTATATGGCTGACGATAACAAAATAATCTTCTCAATGTACCGTGTGGGGAAGGCCTATCCTCCTCACAGGCAGGTTCTTAAAGATATATCTCTTTCCTTTTTCCTTGGAGCCAAGATAGGGATTATCGGGCTTAACGGCTCAGGAAAATCCACCCTCATGAAGATAATTGCTGGGATAGAAAAGGAATACCAGGGCGAAGTGACCTTTTTACCTGGTTATACAGTTGGTTACCTGCCACAGGATCCTTTGCTCGACGACTCCCGGACAGTAAGGGAAATTGTCGAAGAAGGTGTAAGTGAAATAATGGATATCCTGAAGGAATATGAACAGATAAATGCCAGCTTTGGTGAGCCTGAAGTATATGAAAACCCTGAAAAAATGCAGCAGCTTATGGACCGTCAGGCAGGGTTGCAGGAGAAAATCGATTATTACGACGGATGGAACACGGAACATAAGATCGAAAGAGCAATGGATGCTCTCCGCTGTCCGGGAAATGATGAAAAAGTAAATATCCTGTCAGGGGGAGAAAGACGCAGGGTAGCACTCTGTCGTCTCCTGCTCCGCCAGCCCCATGTGCTCCTTCTCGATGAACCGACAAACCATCTCGATGCAGAATCGGTACAATGGCTTGAGACGACGCTGAAACAATACAGCGGGACAGTGATATGCGTAACTCACGACAGGTATTTTCTCGACAATGTCGCCGGCTGGATACTGGAACTCGACAGAGGCGAAGGCATACCCTGGAAAGGAAATTATTCTTCCTGGCTTGAACAGAAGGCAAAACGCCTTGAAATGGAGGAAAAAGGCAATGTAAGAAGAAGGAAGATACTTGAAAGGGAACTCGAATGGGTGCGAATGTCACCAAAGGCACGTCATGCAAAGTCAAAAGCACGACTTGGTGCTTACGAGAACCTTCTTAACCAGGATGTAAAACAGAAAGAGGAGAAACTTGAGATTTTCATCCCCAACGGGCCCAGACTGGGCGATAAGGTTATCAGGGCAAAGGGTGTGGCAAAGTCCTATGGCGACAAACTCCTGTTTGAAGATCTTGATTTCAATCTTCCTCCGAACGGGATAGTGGGAGTCATCGGCCCTAACGGCGCCGGTAAAACAACCCTTTTCCGGATGATAATGAAACAGGAAGAGCCAACAGCAGGAAGCTTCGAAACAGGTGAGACCGTTTCGATAGGGTATGTTGACCAGGCACATACGGAAATTGATCCGGAGCTTACAGTGTTTCAGGTTATATCGGGAAGACAGCAGGATATAATGGTAGGTAACCGCCTTGTGAACGCCAGGGCGTACGTGGCACGGTTCAACTTCTCCGGCGCCGACCAGGAAAAGAAATGCGGAATGCTTTCAGGGGGAGAAAGAAACAGACTCCACCTTGCCCTTACATTAAAGTCAGGAGCCAACGTACTTTTACTAGACGAACCTACTAACGACATAGATGTGAACACCCTCCGTGCCCTTGAGGAAGGGCTTGAAAATTTTGCAGGCTGTGCTGTCATAATCTCTCACGACCGCTGGTTCCTCGACCGTGTGACAACACATATGCTGGCTTTCGAAGGAAACTCCAAAGTAGTGTGGTTTGAAGGCAACTATTCCGAATATGAGGAAAACTACAAAAAACGAGTTGCTGACACCACCCCGGTGAGGATAAAGTATAAGAAACTGGTATAAAAGCCAGCGGCCGCTCAGGGCAAAGAGCTCAGTGCAAAGGGCAGGAAATAAGTTGGCAGTTGGCAGGTTAAAACCTTAAACCTTAAACATATAACAATGACACAATTAAAAATCCTTCAAACAGCATTTCTGATCTGTTTTTCTGTTTCAGTAAGCGCCCAGATCGGGACCAGGTTCCCTTCGGAGAAGAAGATCGTTAAAGACCCGGTGACAGGTACAGAACTGACATTTCTTACAAGCACTCCCTCTGGCGATTCCAAGATCTACCAGACTCATAACCAGTGGACTGCAGACGGACAGTGGGTTATCTTCCGTTCCAGCAGGGTAAGAGGAGAAGCCATGGCCGTCAATGAAAAAACCGGAGTGATAGTTCAGGTAACGGAGGGTGGTTATACAGGCATGCTGAATGTTGCCCGTAAATCGATGAAACTTTATTTCATGCGCGACACAACAACAAGGCGCAGGTTCACGCCTCCAGCCGCACAACAGCAGGGCCAGGCTCAGAATCAGCAGGCTGGTCAGGCTGCCCGTCAGACAAGACCGCAGGGAAACATCCCCAGGGTAAGTCCGGCAATACAGGTAATTGAAGTCGACCTTGCAAAACTCTTTGCCGACAGCGAAGCAGGAAGACTTAAACCTGCAGCAGAATACCAGAGGGTTATCGGCTACACTCCTGCCGAACTTGGTGCCGGAGGCGATATGGCTCTCGATGCTGATGAGGGAATGGTATATTTCAGAATCGGAAAGGAAGCTGCAGGGAAACATCTTCCCCAGGGGACGAAGATCGAATCTAACTTCGGCCCGAGAAACATGGGAGCAGGTCCTTCAGGTATAGGTAAAATGGACCTTAAAACAGGTAAATGTGAAATCGTGACTGCTGTTCCTTTCCAGGTAGGTCATATCCAGGCCAATCCCTGGGTGCCCGGCGAAATTGTATTCTGCTGGGAAACAGGAGGGAAAGCCCCCCAGAGAACCTGGACGGTTATGGCAGACGGAAGCGGACTCAGACCGCTGTATCCTGAATCGGAATATGAATGGGTTACACATGAGGCTATAATCACTAAAGATGAGGTCGCCATTGCAATAATGGGTCACCGCAGAATTGGCGCACCAGCTCAGCAATCAACTGCTCAGAATCCCGGACAGGAAGTCGACTGGGGTCCTTCAGGTACCCGCGAAAAGCCCACAGGACTTGGGATAGTTAACTTCAGGACACGTGAGATGACTATTGCAGGACAGACAGCTTCGGGAAGCGGACTGTGGCATGTACACGGATCTCCCGACGGGAGGTTCGCCGTCGGCGATGACTTTTCAAGAGGGATCTTTCTTATAGACAGGGAAACACGCGAAATGATACTGCT
>JAFGXX010000124.1 GCA_016936435.1 Bacteroidales bacterium | reverse complement strand
TTAATATTAACTTTTTATTATTGATTCCCGATAGTCATTTAATTTTATATCCAGGTACTGACGATAATAATATATCATGAAAAGAAAGATTGCTGCCGGAGTTTTGTTTCTGTTGATAACAGCGGGTTTCTCAGCCTGTGAAGTTCTCAACGATTGTGAGATTTGCCGTATTGTGGTCCGTAATTCCTCCGGAAATATTGTGGAATCGGGGCTGGAAGCAGAATATTGCGGCGCTGCCCTTGTAGCATACAAAGCTTCAAACCCCACTATAACTGATCCTGTAACCGGTAACGTGACTTCCCTGGAGTGTAACTAAAATCTGACACCTATCAGTGTAACATCATCGACCTGCGGCGAGTCGCCACGCCAGGATTCAAAGATGCCATCCAGTCTTTTAGCCTGTTCTATCATCGTCATACCCGACATTTCAACTAGTTTCTCCTTTAGCTGATGTGACAGAAACTTTTTTTGTGCCGGACCACCAAACTGATCTGCAAAACCATCAGAAAAGATATAGAAAGTATCATTTTTCATCAGATTTATCCGGTGAAGGGTGAAAGGAAGCATCCTGTAGTGTATTGAAGCAGGCATTTTGTCGGCCCTGTAATGAATAAGTTCATTGCCTCTTACAAGGTAAAGAGGACTGTTTGCTCCCGACCACAGAAGCATACCTTCATCAAAGTCGACCACGCACACCGAAATATCCATTCCATCCTTTACTGAATCCTGTTCTTCAGCCTGCCGTAGTGATTTAATGACGCCCTGCCTCAGGTTTTCTATAATCTGATCCGGCATAATAATATTCCTGGTATTGACGATCTCATTCAGAAGTGTAACCCCGAGCATACTCATAAATGCACCAGGAACACCATGGCCGGTACAGTCGGCGACAATAATTATCTGTTTGTTCTGCAGCCGGCTTACCCAGTAGAAGTCACCGCTGACAATTGCCAGTGGCTTATAAAGAACGAAGTGTTCAAGCCTGTCGCTGAAAAGTTCAAGCGACGGTATGAGTGCAGTCTGTATCCGCCTGGCATACATAATGCTGTCGGTGATATGTTTTTTCTGATAAGCTATCTGGTCGCGCTGTGCCGCTGCAAGGTCCCTCTGCCTTTCGATCTCGTCTTTTTGAATTGAAATCGTCCGGTTCTTATCCTCAAGCCTGATATTTGCCTCCTTTTTGATAATATATCCACGGTAGATATAATATCCCAGTATGCTTACCAGCACAAGCGCAAGAATCACGAACCAGAGTACCAGTTTCTGTTTTTCGAGAGTCGCGAGCTGTATCCTTATCTTTTCTTCCTGGATGTTTATCTGTTGAAGCTGTCCTTCGATAAGTGCGATCTGTGATCTGATGTCTTCCTTCTGTTTCAGGAGAGTATCTCTCTGTCCCTGAACCTCCTGTTGCTGCTGGTTTATTGTCTGCCTGTGACCGGCAATTTCATCCTGCTGCCTGCTTATCCACTCCATCTGGGTGTTGAGGATCTCCTGGCCTTCCCTGAGTACCTCTTCCTTCAGTGCAATTTCCCTGTCGAGGCTGTCGAGAAGTAAACGCTGCCTGAGAATTTCAGCTTTTTGCAGCTCAATTTCTTCCTGTTGCCTTCTCACCGTTTCTTTCTGGATCTTCAGGTCGGCGTCAGCTTCATTAAAAAGCTCCTGCCAGTCTTCCCTGGTCTTTACCGCGCTGAACAGGAAAGTCTGAGGAACTGACATCCCTTCTTTCCTGATGTATTCTTCATTGATTTCATAGCGAGGAATCCCATTTATCACAATAAAATTTATCATAGATTCACGGAACTCATAGCCTTCTGTTACGAGGAGAGTTTTCCTCCCTGAAATAGCCTTCATTATATCCTTCAGATCAAAGCCTGCCGACTTGTTTACATACAATACCTGTGTGTGTGTGAGGCTTTCAATCCGTTTATAACCACTTACCTGAACAGGTTTTCCCTGAATTATTGTTCTTGTTTTGGCCAGGTTCCCAAGTTCATAGAGTAATTCATAATCTCCAAGCATCATTCCGATCTTAAACTGTGATGAGTCGGCAAAGTCTTCACCGAAATCAACATATTTTGATACCAGGTCAAAGATGTACAGGGCTCTCGATGAATTGTTGAAACCTCCCTGCCCGAATGTACAGGACAACACCATTATCAGGCTTAATGTGACGATTGTCCTACGAAGAAAGGTAAAGCCCATTGCGTTCAGAAGAATTTTCTCTGTACGAAATTGCAGTTTTTTATTTTACAATGCAAATATTAGTATCTTTACCCTTCAGCGGGTGATGTTGATAAAATGTTAACAACTGCAGCCCTGACCGGACCATTGCTCGTTTACTTATTGTATTTTTATGATACAGACAGCATCCTGATCATGTCATTAAATATCAACGACTTACATTTGGAAGGCAAGAGAATAATCATTGTTGAGGATGATGTTCCGTCGATCAGGTACTATGAAACCCTGCTCAATAATTCGGGTGCCGATGTAAAAATTTTCAGAACCGGTAAGGATTTTGTTGATTACCTCAGCAGGGAAAACGAAAAAATAGATCTTGTCTTCATGGACTTCCTCATACCCCTCGTGAACGGGATCGAATGCCTCAGGATAATGCGAAGGACACGCAAAAATGTTCCACTTATCATGCTTACGGCATATTCATCGGAACAGAGTAAAACGGAAGCATACCTCGCCGGCGCCAACGAATACATTCTTAAACCCGTATATCCTGAGAAAATATATCTCCTTCTGGAGAAATATCTCATGCACGAAACAAGCAGATCTTTTATCAGTTGAGGCTCTGCCGTGCTGTCGGATTAACAAAATCTACATACCTCGTATAGTAATCCTGCAATTTGTTGCTTATCTCAAGTCCAAGTTCTGTTTCTCCGTTGCCGATACATGTTTCCCCGGCCTGTCGGGTATATTCAAAAGCTGAGCCTATAGAATACTCTGCCGAGTTCACTATATGAAGTTTCTGCTTCAGATAATAATCGAGCTGGGAATAATAAAAGTCACACATGTCGCGAGTCATCTGAACTGCTTTTTCTTTGTTGCCTGCAGCAAAATAGGCATCGATCACGTTGTTCATATAAGGATCATAGGGAACCCGGGGAAGGGGTAGAAGTTCCATGCAACGATCGAGGACTTCAAGAGCCTTTTCATTCTTGCCTTCTGCAGCCATAGCTTTAGCAAGTTTCGCATAGTTCAGCCTTGCCCGTACAACCATCAGGGTCCGCTTGTGATGATGATCTATGTTGACTTTTTCATCATTGGCGCCTCCCCATACAAATTTATTCATCAGGTTGTCATACAGAATATCAGTGTCAATCCGGCCATATTCGAGCCAGCTTTTATTTTCCGATTTAATAGGCACCAGCCTGTATGCAAGTCCTTCAAGCTGGAGGTATTCTTCCAGGCCAAGGGCGTCATCATGATAACCGGTGACAAAATAAAGAGGCCTCTCCCATTCGTTGTGGGCAAGGATGTCGAGAACCAGCAGCTGGCTTTTAAGTATCGAATTCCCTTTGAGAGTTATGTCGATATATGGTACTATTCTGGCTGAATCTTCGGGTTTAACTGTACCCGATGCCAATACCTTCGCTGCATCGACCGGGATGCGTATGTTCCTTGCCGGTATTATGTCGAGCAGTTCATTCGGGGAGACCTGCACTTTCGTTGCTTTGTTATCGCTTTTCACCCAATCTATAACGGTGTTGATATCTACGATGTCTTTTGTCTTTTCCACAATGAATACCTGGTTGTTGATACCATCGTAGTATTTCTGTACCGGTAAAGAAATGGGAAGGGCTTCAGATTCATAGACTTTTCTTTTCATTTGGTCTATATACCAGTCGGTATTCAACAGCATGAGATTGCAGACTCTGACGTCGGTCCTTTTACCTTCAACTTCCTGGGCATACCACAGTGGAAAGGTATCATTATCTCCGTTTGTGAAAAGTATGGAACCGGGAGTACAAGATTCAAGGTAGTTAAAGGCAATGTCGCGGGCAAGATAGCGGCCCGACCTGTCGTGATCATCCCAGTTTTCAGAACCCATCAGAACAGGCACTGCCATACACACAAGACCGGCAAGCGGTGAAGCAATATTTCCGCCTGTAACTCTGGATAGCAGCTCATAAATAAAAAGTACTCCGAGGCCTATCCATACGGAGAAAAAGTAAAATGATCCCACATAGGCATAATCACGTTCTCTGGGCTGATTCGGGTACTGGTTAAGATAGAATACAATGGCTACCCCCGTCATAACAAACAGCAGCATTATTATCCACCAGTTCTTGTTATCCCTGAAGAGATGAAAAAACAGCCCTGCCATTCCCAGCAGGAAGGGGAGCAGAAAATAACGGTTCCTTGAAGTGTCATTCCTCTGGTCATCAGGTATATCGGGAGTACCCACTCTTGGCTCGTCGAGGAACTTAATCCCTGTTATCCAGTTCCCGTTGACGGCACCTCCTGTTCCCTGGGTGTCATTCTGCTTACCTGCAAAATTCCACATGAAATATCTGAAATACATATAACCGTACTGATAGCTGAACATGAACTTCAGGTTCTCGCCGAAAGTGGGTTTCTTTATTATTGTTTTCTTACCCGACTGCCCTGTGACGGTAACCGGAATCCCTTCCGAGCCACCCCATTGCCTGTACACTGCAGCATGATCCTGCTGCTCACTCCACATTCTCGGAAAAAGGGTTATGAATCTTTCATCATATTCGCGTTCAAGATTCCTGTGTGTAATGATATATTTCCCGTTTTCAAGGACGTATACGGGCTTCCCGTCTTTGTAATCAATTACCGGTGCATTGTACCAGGCACCCCGAATGAGTGGCCTCTCACCATATTGCTCCCTGTTAAGATAATACAAGAGGTTGAAGGGATCGGAAGGATTGTTTTCATTAAGAGGCGGATTTGCCGATGAACGTATTACAATTATGGCTGTGGAGGAATAGCCTATCAGTATTACCATTATTGCTGTAAGAGTGGTGTTGAGCATGACCCTGCTCCGCGATGCCATCAGCCATATCACTGACACTACGGCTGCCAGGATCAATATATTGATCACAGCCGAACCCGATACCACCCAGATGCCCGTAAAGAAAAGGACGACGGCCGAGACAACAGCAAGCTGTGTTGATTTTTCCTGTTTCACCGACATCCTGATGGCGATGATAAAGAGTGCTATCAGGATGAGTATGTGAAAGATCATTCCGGAGTTGGCCGGAAGCTTAAGGGAATTTACAAAGAAGAGGTCGAACACGGATGAGATTTTCACTATTCCCGGCATGATACCCCACATAAGAAGGGCAAGCATTACAAATGATCCTGCCAGCGAATAAACAAGTCCCTTCCAGGTAAATTCAAATTTCCTGAAATAATAGACGAGCACAATAGCAGGAAGGGCCAGAAGGTTCAGAAGATGAACCCCTATCGAAAGCCCCATAAGATAGGCTATCAGGATTAGCCATTTGTCGGCATGAGCTTCATCGGCAACATCTTCCCACTTTAGTATGGCCCAGAAAACCACAGCCGTAAACAGGGAGGAGGTTGCATATACTTCACCTTCCACAGCCGAGAACCAGAAAGAGTCGGAAAATGTAAATGCCAGTGCACCAACAACTCCGGCCGAGATTATTGTTATTATCCCTGCAATGCTTAAATCGTTCTCATTTTTCGCAATAATCTTACGGGCAAGATGCGTTATAGTCCAGAAAAGGAACAAAATTGTAAAGGCACTGACAATGGCAGAAAATGCGTTTACCATTGCAGCAACACGCGATACATCTTTGCCGGCGAAAAGGGTGAAGAACCTGGCAAGGATCATAAACACCTGGCTTCCGGGAGGATGGCCTATCTCGAGCTTGTATGCTGAAGCTATAAATTCACCGCAATCCCACAGACTTGTGGTGGGTTCGATGGTCATGAGATACGTAAAAGCGGCAATGGCAAAAACAATCCATCCCGTTATGTTGTTTATTAGCCTGAATCGTTTCATTTAAGATAACTCTTGGTATGAATTTAATAGGATTGAAACCAGGTGACGAAAGTACTGAATTTTTTTCTTACTATTGCCAATCAGCCGCCGATGGTCAGTTGCTGCCTTTATTTGCTACCTTTGAAAATTATTTGATCAGATGAATTTTAAGGCTTCCCTGATAATGTTATTGTTGCTGCCGTTCACTATCACGGTACGGGGGCAGTACTATGACACGGGTCAGGATCCGGCCAGTCTTAGGTGGCTTCAGATAAAGACAGAAAGGTTCAGGGTAATTTACCCTGAGAAATACGGCGATCAGGGTATCGAATTTGCAAAATCACTCGACAGGGCGTACTCTGACCTGAGCCTGCTCTTTCCTCAAAAGAAATACAGGATCCCGGTTGTCATTCACAATTTCACCACACAATCTAACGGTTACGTGGCATGGGCTCCCCGAAGAATTGAGATCTATCCCACCCCCGAACAGAATTCAGTACCTCTCGATCCTTTCAGGCAGCTCGCCCTGCATGAATTGACGCATGTGTACCAGATGGAATCGCTGAACAGCGGCTTTTCAAAAGCAATGTCATTTATTGCAGGACAGCAGTTCCCCGGGGCCATGGCAGCCTTACTGCCTCTATGGTATATGGAAGGAGAGGCTGTGATGGCAGAATCGGTGCTCTCGGAGTCGGGAAGGGGAAGGGCAGCTTCATTCCAGAAAGGGCTCAGGGCAATCTCCGTTGAAAAGGGTGAAATGTATAAATATGACAAGATCGTAAACGGATCATTTAAAAATTATGTTCCCGATCATTATCAATCGGGCTATCAGATCGTTTCATGGATATATTCAAAATACGACCCCCGCACCTGGAACAAGGCTCTGAAACTTACTGCCAATGCGCCCTACCTCATCAACCCTGTAGGATTGAGTCTACGACATAATACAGGTCTTAACAAGCGAAGACTTTTCATTGAGGCATTTGATACGCTGGGGGCGGCATGGAAGAATGAAAATGCAGTAAAAGAGGTTAAAGGTTACGATGAAATAAATCCCCCAAAAAGAAAAAAATATGCCAGTTACCACAGCCCCGTAAAGACAGGCGAAAACAGGTATGCTGCGGTCAAGACCACACTTTACAACCCACCTGAATTCGTAATGATCGACAGTAAGAACGGTAGCGAGGAGAGGCTTCATGTTCCGGGCTATGTCTATCCATTCTCTGTCTCGGCAGGAAACATGATGCTGGCATGGGTTGAGCTTCAGACTGATCCCCGGTGGAATAACAGGAATTACTCGGTCATCAGGCTTATGAACCTGAGAGATGGAACCCACCGGCAGATCTCCTGGAAAAGCAGGTATATGTCCGTCGGCATTTCACCCGACGGCAAGGTTGTGGCAGCCACCGAAAACACGCCCGACAACCGTAACAATCTTGTTCTTATCAATACGCTCACGGGGAAGATCATCAAAAGCCTTCCTGTACCCGACAACAGGTATCTTCAGAAGCCCAACTGGTCGGCCGACAACAACACAGTAACATTTATCTCCCTTACCGGAAAAGGAGAAGGAATAGTATCGTTTAAAAGCTCCACACAAACATGGAGCATATTGTTACCCGAGAGCTCTGAAGATTACCAGTCGGCAGTTCAGAGGAATGATTCCCTTTTCTACGTAAGCTCCCACTGCGGGACGGAGAACCTCTATGTATTAACGCCAGGAAAAAAGAATATTAAGATCACCAACTCCAGGTTCGGGGCCACTGATATACTGTTAGATGGTAGAAAAGTCATTTTCAGCGATTATTCCTCTTCGGGAAACAATATATGCCACACCAGCATTAAGGAAGGCCAGCCTGCCAGTCTTGAATTTGAACCGGCGTTTTACCTGTCCGATCAGGTCAGGGTCCCCAAAAAGAACGGCGGGGAGGATCCTGATGTCCTGTATAATCCGGAGAGATACCGTAAAGGACTGAATCTGTTCGGATTTCACAGCTGGATGCCATTCTATGCCGATCTCGACCAGGTACAGGCTGATCCGCTGACAGCTGTTAAGCCGGGGTTCACACTCTTCAGCCAGAACCGGCTCAGCACTCTTATCACGTCGGCAGGTTACGAATATTCCGACAAGCTTCATAAAATACATACGCAGATAACCTGGCAGGGCTGGTACCCGGTCCTTGAAACAAGACTCGACTGGGGTGACAATCCCATGATCTCAAAGCCCAATGTCTCAACCGGTGATCCGTCAGTTATTAATCCCGGCTTAACAGTTAACAGTTCCCTTTCCATCCCTCTCAGATTCAGGTCAGGAAAATTCAACCTATACCTAAGGCCTTCAATGCACGTCATATATAAAAACGATTATATCTATTCCACGGAGAGTACAGGCTATGATTACGGCCAGACACAGATGGCAGGGCGTTTCTATTTCTCCAATTCCTACCCAATGGCCATACGTGATATTCACCCCCGGCTGGCGCAGGTTGTCGACCTGTATTATTCAGCTTACCCTTTCGACCAGGAAAATTTCGGATCCTCATTCACCCTCAGGACAATGTTTTATTTCCCCGGTTTTATGCGGAACAACGTTATAAAAATAAGGTATGAAAATGAATTTCAGACAATTGTTAAATTTCTCAACTTTAACCTTATCAACTTCCCCCGGGGTTACAGGAATATTATCTCAGAAGATCTGACATATTTTTCAGCCGACTACATAGCTCCTCTTTTTTATCCCGACCTGAATATCGGCAGCCTTCTTTACATAAAAAGATTCCGGGCAGGTGTATTTTACGATTATGGCAAGGGAACCAATAACTACTATCTCGAAATGGGGGATAAGGGTCTGGAGGTAACCTCCGTAAGGGAATTTTCTGAGTCTTTCAGCTCCTATGGTGCAGAACTGATATCCGATTTCCACATTCTCAGGCTTCCTTACATGGTGTCGGCCGGAGCCCGGGCAGCCTGGATAAAAGGAGAAACGAAACCGCTTCTGGAGGCCATTATCAGCATAGATATATACGGGATGAGCATAGGAAGAAAGCCTCGGCTATGATCACAACAGCGAACGGGCATTTTCCTTTATCAAAGCCCAGGCTTTTTCAACATGGGACAGAGTTACATTGGTCTGCCCCGTAACCATTCTCAAAGTATATTTTCCGTTAAGAACCGTATGTGAAAGATAGATCTTACCGCTGTCATTAAGCCGGTGGTTGAGTTTTTCATTCAGTTCATTAAGTTGTTGCCCGTCGTAACCTGCAGGAATGAACCTGAAGCATACCACGTTAATGACTACCGGTGCAAGGATCTCAAAATCATCTTCTTCCGAGATCATTTCTTTAAGACGCATTGCGAATGAAATATGCTGTCTTATCTTTTCCTGAAGACCTTCCACACCGTAAGATCTTATCACGCTCCACAGTTTCAGTGCCCTGAACCTTCTTCCAAGCGGAATCCCCCAGTCGCGGTAATCATTTACCTGTCCCCTGGTCCTTGTCTTGAGGTATTCGGGCAGTATCTCAAATGTTCTTATCAGACTGTCGGCATCCCTGGTGAAGAAAGCGGTGCAGTCGAAATTTGTGAACATCCATTTATGGGGATTGAACAGAAAGCTGTCGATATATTCACTGCCATCGAGCATCCACCTGAATTCGGGCAAAATAAGAGCTGTACCGGCCATAGCGGCATCAATATGGAGCCATATATGGTTTTTGCTGCAAATCTCTCCTATCGGTCTTAAAAGGTCTACAGCCGTTGTTCCTGTTGTGCCTAGTGTTGCAATCACGCAACAGGGTAAAAAGCCCTTAGCCCTGTCTTCTTCCACAGCCTTCTTCAGTGCTTCAGGGTCCATCGAAAAATCGTCCTTAACCGGTATTCTGACAAGGTTTTTCCGTCCGATGCCACTGATCCTGACTCCTTTTTCTATTGAGGAGTGGCCCTGTGATGAACAATAAACGCGGAGTGGCCGGCCTGTGTTAAGGCCTTCGTTATTTGCAGTGAATGCGGTGGTTTTCTCTCTTGCGGTAACAATGGCAGCCAGTGTGGCTGTTGATGCGCTGTCCTGTATCACTCCCTCGAAAGTATCAGGAAGGCCCGTCATTGATCTGAGCCAGTTCATCATTTTCTCTTCCAGCTCGGCAGCTGCCGGAGATGTTTCCCAGTTCATGCACTGGGCACCGAGGGTGGCGATGATCATTTCGGCAAGTATCGACGGAGGACTGGTATTAGCAGGGAAGTATGCATAGAAATCGGGGCTCTGCCAGTGAGTTATCCCGGGCATGATTATTTCTTCAAGGTCTTTTATTAATGAGCTGAAAGATTCTCTTTTCAGCGGTGGGGCATCGGGAAGCTTTGCAAATATTTCTCCCGGTCGCGCCTGTGATTTAACCGGATAACTTTCTACATTCTCCATATAAGAAGCCATCCACTCGACAAGCTCATGGGCATTTTTCCGGAATTCATCTGGGGT
The DNA here is from genome assembly GCA_016936435.1 of Bacteroidales bacterium. Classification (GTDB taxonomy): domain Bacteria; phylum Bacteroidota; class Bacteroidia; order Bacteroidales; family VadinHA17; genus LD21. The sequence goes on along the minus strand of JAFGXX010000124.1, from coordinate 22,649 downwards.
CATGGCAACTTTCTTATCGAACCGATTCGGCCAGAAGGATGATCCTGTTAAACTTCACCTCTATCACTCCTCCGTTTATTTCAAACTCTGTCTGGCTGCCCTGGGCATCGACCAGTATCACCATACCGTTATCGAGTGTTGAGATTATGGGAGCATGGTCTTTGAGCACCTGGAAAGATCCTTTTTTACCGGGAACTCTCACTGATGCTATTTCGCCTTCATAGACTTTTCTGTCGGGAGTGATGATCTCTATTTTCATCCCTGTTTGATTTTATTTTGACTGGGCCAGGATCTTTTCTCCTTTTGCAATGGCATCGTCGATGGTCCCCACAAGCATGAAGGATGCTTCGGGATACTGGTCGACTTCGCCGTCCATTATCATATTGAAGCCCTTGATAGTATCTTCAATGGAAACCAGGGCTCCCTTTATTCCCGTGAATTGTTCTGCCACATGGAATGGCTGTGAAAGGAATCTCTGAACACGTCTCGCCCTGTGTACCACCAGCTTATCTTCTTCCGACAGTTCATCCATCCCGAGGATTGCGATGATATCCTGAAGCTCATTGTATCTCTGCAGGAGTTCCTTTACTCTCTGGGCACAGTTATAATGTTCGGGGCCTACAATGTCGGGCGTAAGTATTCTTGATGTTGAATCGAGAGGATCGACGGCGGGATAGATACCAAGTTCCGATATCTTACGGCTGAGTACCGTTGTTGCGTCGAGGTGTGCGAATGTTGTTGCGGGAGCCGGGTCGGTAAGGTCGTCGGCAGGTACATAGACAGCCTGCACCGAGGTTATTGAACCGTGACGGGTTGAAGTGATCCTCTCCTGCATAACTCCCATTTCGGTTGCAAGAGTTGGCTGGTATCCTACTGCTGAGGGCATCCTTCCCAGAAGAGCCGATACTTCCGATCCTGCCTGTGTGAAGCGGAAGACATTGTCCATGAAGAAAAGGATATCCCTTCCTCCGCTTTTACCGTCGCCATCGCGGAAATGTTCAGCAACCGACAGTCCTGAAAGCGCCACTCTCGCCCTTGCTCCGGGAGGTTCGTTCATCTGTCCGAATACAAGTGCCAGTTTGGATTCCTTAAGTGCTTCCATGTCGACTTTTGAAAGATCCCAGCCTCCGGATTCCATACTTTCGAGGAATTCCTTTCCGTAAGAGATTACTCCTGCTTCAAGCATTTCACGAAGCAGGTCATTACCTTCCCTGGTACGTTCTCCTACCCCGGCAAAAACAGAAAGTCCCGAATAGGCTTTGGCAATATTATTTATCAGCTCAAGGATGACGACTGTTTTTCCGACACCTGCACCCCCGAAGAGGCCTATCTTTCCTCCTTTGGAATAAGGCTCAATAAGGTCGATCACCTTGATCCCTGTATAGAGAACTTCCTTTTCGGTTGAAAGATCATCATATTTGGGCGGGTTCCTGTGGATAGGATATCCGTCTTTTTTATCGAGAGGACCTATGCCGTCGATAGCTTCACCGGTTACATTCATCAGCCGTCCCTTTATCTGTTCGCCTATAGGCATTGTAATGGGAGCTCCGGTTGCCACAACGTCCATACCTCTTCTGAGACCGTCGGTAGAGTCCATTGCAATTGCCCGAACGGTGTTCTCTCCTATATGCTGCTGGCATTCAACGACAAGAGATGTACCGTCATCTCTCTTTATTTCAAGAGCATCATAAATGTCAGGCATTCCTGCGCGCTGACTTTCAAAGGTAACATCAACCACCGGACCGATGATCTGGCTTATTTTACCGATATTTTGCGACATGTCTGAAATATTTTATACAGTGGTTACAAATGTAACAAATTTTGCAGATGATGCTCTTTTCTTTATTCAATTATTGACTTCTTCCGTAAAAATCAACTATGAAAAAAATGGTTGGTTTCCTGCTTGCCGAAAAGAACCAATAATTTATCTTTATATTCAGAAACGGATTGGTAAAATTAAAACTCAACCTTATGAAAAGATTTTTTCTCAGCCTGCTGCTGATTTCATTGTCGTTAACAGCAGTAAATGCACAGTTCACAAAGATAGGGGGCGGCCTGGCCTACGGAACAGGTTACTGGTTCCATGAAATGGAATTTGATTACAACAGGAGTGGTCATATTGCCGGTTTTCTCGAAGGTATATATGAAATAACCGTTCCTATCCATGTAGCTGCCAGTATAACCGGTTTTTATCCCAATGTGACCAAAGAAGAGATGTTCAAGACAACAGTTTCCTCAGTGATGTTCGACATTAACGGTCATTATGTTTTCAATTCCCTCGACCGGTTTGAAGTTTACGCTCTGACAGGACTGGATTTCCTTCTTACATGGAAAAAAGATAAATACCTGGAAGAGACCGGCGAGGTTTTCAAGGAAACCGATAATGCCTTCGGGTGGAACATTGGTGCAGGCACCTATATCAAGGTATCAGATCAGTTCGATGTTTTTGCCGAGGCTAAATATATATTAAGCAAATATAGCCAGTTCATGTTCAATGCCGGTGTTTTCATTAACATCGACTGGCTGAAGAAACATGAATAACAGGAGTTGATCTTTACTGTTTGCGACCTATCAGAGAGATGGCAAGATTTGTCATCTCTTTTTTTCGTGTCTCATCCACATTCACTTTGTTGAGATATCCGAAAGCTTTGTTTATATAGTCGTAGGCAAGTATTTCAGTGGTGTCCCTGATATTCAGCTGGTCGTATATTTCAATGGTTTTACTGATCTTTTCGGATGCTTCAATGTCTTTGTCATTTTGCAGGGACTGAAGTATTTTAATCTGTGCCTTTGATGCCGTTTCCATTGCCATGACAAGTGGAAAGGTTTTCTTGTTGCTGACAATGTCGGTTCCCGATTTCTTACCGAACACTTTCACATCGCCCCATACGTCGAGAATGTCGTCCTGTATCTGAAAGGCCAGTCCGAGATTTTTACCGAATTCATAAAGCAGGTCCGAGTCTTTGTTTTCGGCTGAACCTATTATTGCTCCTATCTTCAGCGAAGCAGAGATCAGAACGGCAGTCTTAAGTTCGATCATCCGCATATATTCTTCCTGCCTTATAATGGTTGCCTTCTCAAAATCGATGTCGAGCTGCTGACCCACGCACACTTCAATGGCTGTTTTGTTGAATATCCTAAGAACCTTCTGCAAATACTGCGGAGGGGTATGAAGAAGGAATTCATTAGCAACAAATGCCATTACATCACCTGACAGTATAGCCTGACTGGTGTTCCATTTACGGTGCACCGTGGGCAGGCCTCTTCTGAGGTCGGCCTGATCCATAATATCGTCATGAACGAGGGTGAAATTGTGAAAGACCTCGAGTCCCGAGGCGGGTATCACCGCAGTATCTATCTTGTCGGTGAAGAGGTTACAGGCCATCAGGGCCAGGACCGGCCGAAGTCTCTTTCCTCCCTGGGAGAGAATATATTTTATCGGGTCGATAAGCTTCTCAGCTTCATTATTATATGAATAATTTGCCAGAGCCTTGTCGACTAATTCTTTCAGATGTGCCTGATTGTACATGGTATCATGAACGATAAGTGATCAGAAAATGCCTGTTAACCTTTGAGAGCTTCCGCACCGCTGACAACTTCCAGAATCTGGTTTGTAATGGCAGCCTGCCGCGCTTTGTTGTATTGAAGGGTCAGGTCGCGGATCATTTCAGTAGCATTATCGGTAGCTTTGTGCATAGCGGTCATCCTGGCACCGTGTTCAGCCACGAATGAGTTAAGTATCGCTTTATAAAATTGAATCTTAAGCGATTTGGGGATCAGTTCTTTAATGATTTTTTCCCCTGAAGGTTCATAAATATAGTCTACAGGAGTAAAATCAGCCTTACCTGAAGCTGCTGCAGTTAAGGGAAGGAACAATTCACTGGTAAGGTTCTGTACTGCAGCATTTTTGAACTGGTTATAGATAATTTCCACCCTGTCAAATTCGCCTGAAAGAAACCTGTTCATTATATCTTCAGCGAGTGATGAAGCGTTATCAAAGGTAAGGTCATTGAAGAGTTCATTCTGCGGAGGAAGCAGGTTCTGTTTCTGCTTTCTCAGGTAATCGTAACCTTTTTTACCGACAGCGAGAAAGTACAGATTTCCTTTTCTGAACTGATTTTCATATTTTTCCGAGACAAGCCTTCTGGTTTCTTTTATCACGTTCGAGTTAAAAGCCCCGCAAAGTCCTCTGTTGGATGTTACCACCACAATAAGGATCTTTTCGCTTGAATCAGAACGTGCATAGATATTCTCGATCTCGTTTTCAGCAAGACTGGAGGTAAGGCCTGTAAGTATTTCGCTGAGTTTGCTGGCATAAGGCCTGAGCCTGAGGATCTTGTCCTGTGCTTTCCGAAGCTTGGCAGCTGAAACCATTTTCATGGCTGAAGTGATCTGCCTCGTCGATTTTACAGAACTTATCCTGATCCTTATTGCCTTTAAATTTGCCATCTGCCGTTTCCTTTTATAGCTGTAACATCACAAGGCTACTGAGGCCTGAATTTTGAAGCAATCTCAAGAGCAACTTTTTCGAGAGTTGATGTGATCTTGTCGTTAAGATTACCGTCACGGAGGTTATCGAGTATGTCGCGGTGCTTAAGGTCGAGGTATTCGATAAATTCTTTCTCGAACTCTTTAACTTTGTTTACAGGAACATCCTTCAGAAGTCCCATGGTCCCGCAGAAGATAATAGCTACCTGTTTTTCAACAGCGACGGGTGCATACTGTCCCTGTTTTAGTATCTCGACGTTCTTTGATCCTTTGTTAAGGATTGCAAGTGTCGAGGCGTCAAGATCGGACCCGAACTTTGAGAAAGCTTCAAGCTCACGATACTGTGCCTGGTCTACTTTAAGCGTACCGGCGATTTTCTTCATCGATTTTATCTGAGCGTTTCCTCCCACCCTCGACACTGATATACCGACGTTGATAGCGGGTCTGACGCCGGCATTGAAGAGGTTCGATTCAAGGAAGATCTGGCCGTCGGTGATTGAGATCACGTTTGTCGGAATATATGCAGAAACGTCACCGGCCTGTGTTTCTATGATGGGAAGAGCGGTAAGAGACCCTCCTCCTTTAATCATTGGTCTTATTGATTCGGGGAGGTCGTTCATTTTGGAAGCCACTTCGTCGGATTCGATTATCTTGGCAGCTCTTTCAAGAAGCCGCGAATGGAGGTAAAAGACATCGCCGGGGTAGGCTTCGCGGCCTGGCGGACGACGAAGCAGAAGGGAGACTTCGCGGTAGGAAACAGCCTGCTTTGAAAGGTCATCATATATTATAAGGGCATCGCGGCCGGTATCCCTGAAGAATTCGCCTATTGCAGCTCCCGCAAAGGGTGCATAAAACTGTGATGCAGCAGGGTCAGAGGCAGTGGCAAGGACTATTACCGTATATTCGAAAGCGCCATGCTCTTCGAGAGTACGGGCTATATTTGCAACTGTCGATCCTTTCTGACCTACAGCCACGTAAATACAATATACAGGTTGTCCTTTTTCAAAGTTGCTTCTCTGGTTTATTATGGTATCGATAGCAATAGCCGTTTTCCCGGTCTGCCTGTCGCCAATGATAAGCTCTCTCTGCCCTCTTCCTATCGGGATCATCGCATCGATAGCCTTTATCCCTGTCTGAAGCGGCTGCTTAACAGGCTGACGGAAGATCACCCCCGGGGCTTTTCTTTCGAAAGGCAAATCATATCTTTTCCCTTCGATGGGGCCTTTTCCGTCGAGAGGCTGTCCGGTAGGTGAGATAACTCTCCCGAGAAGGCCTTCGCCCACACCTATAGAAGCAATTTTACCTGTGCGCTTGACTATATCTCCTTCATTGATCTCTTCTGTAGGACCAAGCAGCACAGCTCCTATATTGTCTTCCTCGAGGTTAAGGACAATAGCCTCGATCCCGTTTTCAAATTCAATCAGTTCATTCGACTGTGCATTGGAAAGGCCGTAAATACGTGCTATGCCATCTCCCACGGATAGTACGGTACCCACCTCCTCAAGTTCGACACCCGTTTGTATTCCCTCCAGTTGCTGTCTGAGGATATGAGAGACTTCTGCTGGTTTGATGCTTGCCATATTCTTTTTGTTAATACTTGATTGGTTTGTAAAATCAGGCTGTCAGGGAACTCCCCTTCAGTGCCTTTTCAATTGTCCTGAGTTTTTTCCTGACACTGGCGTCAATGTAACTGTCTTCAATCTTCAGGATAAAACCTCCGATAATATCTTTGTCAATTTCTTCCTTCAGTTCCACTTTTGTGTTAAAGATATCACGTATAAGATCTATAATACGGGACCTGATGTTGTCGTTAATTTCTACTGCTGTGGTAAGGACCGATTCCGTGATCCCCTTATATGTTTTTGTTTCCCTGATGAAATCGCGGGCTATTGCGGGTATGAATTTCTCTCTTCCGTTAGTGACAACAAGGTCGATTAGCGAAAGTGTCAGATCGCGTACCTTTTCACCGCTTAGGGAGCGCAGAATCTGTTTCTTTTTTGAGGGTACAATGACCGGATTATCAATCAGTTCCTTAACCTCAGGGATCCTGCAGAGTTCTGAAATATATTTCATGTCATCGAAGATCTTTTCCAGTTCCCCTTTATCAGCAGCTGAACTGAACAGTGCCCTGGCATATCTGACTGATATTTTGCTGTCGTTCATTACTTTGTCCTGACTCAGTTCTTGTTAAGGTTGATTTCTTTCAGGTACTGGCTGATGAGCTCTTCCTGTTCCTTTGTTTTGCTCAGCTTCTCACCGATGATCCTGGATGCTATTTCAATAGACAGGGTTGTTACCTGTTGTTGAATTTCCGACATTGCCTTAGCTTTTTCCCTTTCTATTGCTGTCTTTGCCTTTTCAACTATTTTTTCGGCTTCCTCTGAAGCTTTTCCCTTGGCGTCGGCAATGAGTTTCTCGCGCACTTCGCGGGCTTCCTTCAGCAGAACTTCCCTTTCATCGCGGGCTCTCTTTATTATCAGCTCATTGTCGCCCTGGAGCTTTTTCATTTCCTCCCTTGCCCGGGCTGCAGACTCAAGAGAGCCTTTTATCATTTCCTCTCTTGCCTTTACGGCCGACAGGATCGGCTTCCATCCGAATTTAGCCAGGACCAGAAAGAAGATCCCGAAAATAAGAAAAGCCCAGATAACCATTCCTATTCCCGGAGATGTAAGACTGTTTGCTAGGTATATCATAGTTTACCGTTTAAAGACTTAGATGTTTAAAATGAAGACCTGCAACCAACCGTTGCAGGCTTCATCTTTTTCTTAACCAATCACAGCAGAGCCACAACGATTGCGAACAGGGTAGCTCCTTCTATAAGAGCTGCTGCGATGATCATTGCAAGCTGGATCTTTGAATAAGCTTCCGGCTGGCGTGCTATTGCTTCCATTGCCGAATCGCCTATCCTGCCGATGCCGATGCCTGCACCTATCACAGCAAGACCTGCGCCTATTGCCGCTAATGAGACCGGTTCCATTACCTGAGGTTCCATAATAAAATATTTAAGTTATTAATGATGTTCTTCTGCCGTTGCCATTCCGATGAAGAGCGCTGAAAGAAGAGTAAAAATATATGCCTGGAGGAATGCAACGAACAACTCGATGCAATCCATGAAGACCACAAATATTATCGATACAGGCGATACCCATACCGAATCAAAAATGAATATCAGACAGATAAGACTCAACACAATGATATGACCTGCTGTGATGTTCGCAAAGAGACGGATCATCAGGGCAAAGGGTTTGGAGATAAGTCCTATGAGCTCGACGGGGATCATGATCGGCAGAAGCCAGGTGGGTACGCCGGGGGCTGCAAAAACATGTTTCCAGTGGTTTTTATTACCGCTGAACTGTGTTATCAGAAAGGTAAAAAGGGCCAGAACGAATGTTACTCCTATGTTGCCGGTGACGTTGGCACCGAAAGGAGGAGGAAAGGGTATCAAACCCATGATGTTGTTGAGGAGTATAAAAAAGAAGACTGAAAGCAGGTAGGGCATGTACTTTTCATACTTATGTTCCCCGATATTGGGTAAAGCAATATCGTCGCGGATAAAGAGCACAACAGGTTCAAGAAAGCTTTGAATACCTCTGGGGTGACTTATTCCGCTCTTTTTATAGGACCGTGCCAGGGAGAGAAAGATCCACAGACCGACGATAGCTGCAAAGATCATTCCCACCACGGTCTTCGTGACCGAGAAGTCGAGCGGCCTGTTTTCAGTGTCGGCCACACCTGCGGCGTTCACATTCAGTATCTTCCCTTTGAAATCACCTTCTTCCTCGAGCCTGTAGCCTTTATAAACATGACCGTGAGCAAGTTTTTTCGAAGAGAAGACATCAAGACCTTTTTCTCTGCTGTAAAGTATTACCGGAAGATAGAGGGCAATATGTTTCTCGCCGGCTCCCTCGCCAATAGTGATGATATGCCATTCGTGCGAATCGACAACATGGTCAAGAATAAAGGAGCTCGCATCAAATTTTTTCTCAGTGCCACCGTGTTCTGTCCCGTGAGTCTCCTGATTCGTTCCCAGCCCGAAGGCGGAAACCGACAATGCAAAAATTAAAAACGTTAAAACCAGCTCTCTGACTATCTTTGTTTTCAAAACGCGGACGAGTTATAATATGTTGTTTTTCAGTGTTTTCACCATTACCAAAACAGAAAACAGAGTGAAGGCTAAATATAAGACAAAAAACAATATCACTGCAGGCATGCTTGTTTTTTTAGCAACAAAAAACCACAGCAAAGCCAGTACCAGTTCGAGTAGGAATTTAAGGACCACAGCCACAAGGCTGTGCATTGTCTGTGATGAGGGGTCTTTCATCTGCCCCCTGAAGAAAAGGACCATGGCAATCAGGGTAATCACCATAAAACCTGTTGAGAGAAGTGCCACGCCGGTGAAATTAATGACACCCCCCGTTGTGGGGAAGAAGAAGAAAGCGGAAACAAGGATCAGCAGTTCCAGAAGCAGCAGAAGTTGTATGGTTTTATTAAGGAATTTCAAAGGGTCATTTTTTTATGAGATCCTTAATTGTGATCCAGATAGCGGCAAAGACACCAAGGAGTGAAAGTATGATGGTGAAGACCGGAGTCTTCCATCCGGTAAGTTTGTCAAGCTTCATCCCTCCGAAGGTGCCAAGAAAAATTATTCCGGCCATCTGAAATGCGATACCGGAATATTTTGCGAAGGACTGGAGGCCCTTATCTGGAATTTTGTTCGGGTCCTTTTTGTTTTCCTGCTCCTCCATCGGTATCATTTTCGCTCATTTTGCAATTACCCGAGAAGACAGCCCCGGGCTCAATCGACAACTTTGATGTAACAATGTCGCCGGATATTTTTGAAGAAGCTTTAAGAATAAGTAACTGGTTTACTATGAGTTTTCCTTCCACTGTGCCGGAAACTTCTGAATTTTTACACGTCACCTCCCCGTTTATTCTTCCGGAGGGGCCTATAACGATTTTGCCCTTGGTATTCAGATTGCCTGTAAGGGTACCATCTATGCGGATGTCGCCTGTTGATTTGACATCGCCTGTAATCTCAGTACCGGTATTTATAAGATTTATTGCCGGCGTTTCTGTCTCGTTGTATTTTGCCATAGTGGTTGGAATTATTGAGTTATGATCTTATAAACGAACAAATATAGAAACAATTTTATATCAGGCTCCGGGAGTTCTCCCGTCAGGTTTTAATTTTTTCCTTCTTCGGAAGACGGAGACAAGGGGTCATAAGCCCACTTCAGATATATTGATCCCCAGGTAAACCCACCGCCGAAAGCAGCCAGGATAATTACATCTCCTTTTCTGAGCCTGTTCTCATATTCCCAGAGAACCAGCGGGATAGTAGCTGCCGTGGTGTTGCCGTAGTTCTCTATGTTGATCATTATTTTTTCATTGGGGATACCCATCCTTCTGCCTGTTGCCTCAATTATCCTCAGATTTGCCTGATGGGGAACCAGCCATGAGATATCTTCTGATCTCAGGTTGTTTTTTTGCATAATCTCCACGGCTACGTCGGCCATGTTAACGACAGCAAATTTAAACACACTCTGTCCTTCCTGGTAAATGAAATGTTCTTTTGCCTCAACAGTTTCATGCGAAGCGGGTTTCACAGAACCACCTGCTTTCATATGAAGGTATTTCCTTCCTGAACCGTCGGTGCGTAAAATATGATCCATCACACCTACTTCTTCTGTTGTAGGTTCAAGAAGCACAGCCGCAGCTGCATCGCCGAAAAGAGGGCAGGTTGTGCGATCGCTATAATCTGTTATCGATGACATTTTATCGGCGCCTACAACGATAACCTTCCTGTACCTACCGGTTTCGACATATGATGTAGCCGTCTGAAGGGCAAAGAGGAAGCCTGAACATGCCGCTCCCAGGTCAAAGCTGAAAGCATTTTTTAAACCGGCTTTGTCGGAAATTATGTTTGCCGTGGCCGGGAATAACATGTCGGGGGTAATTGTTGCACAAATAAGGAGGTCTATCTCAAGAGGATCGGTATGTGTTTTTTCAAGCAACCCGCGAACTGCCATTTCTCCCATGTCGGAAGTACCCAGGCCTTCGCCCTTGAGAATTCTCCTCTCCCTGATCCCTACACGCTGCATTATCCATTCGTCGGAGGTATCTACCATCCTTGAAAGCTCGTGATTGTCAAGCCTGTATTCCGGAACCCAGGCATGGATCCCTGTAATGGCTGCCCTTATTTTCTCCATAATTTATATTGCCTCCCTGATCTTCTCAGCAAGATTGCCGTGAACGACAGCGTATGTCTGGAGGATCATATTCATAATTGCCTTACGTTTTGATACACCATGGCCGATAACGACGTTGGCGTTGATACCCACAACAGGTGTGCCTCCTATGTTTTCGAAGTCGAGACGGTCGAAAAATGAATCTTTAAGATTCCTTTCCCTGTAGATGTGATGAAAAGCTTCGGTCTGTTTCAGCATCACATTCCCGACAAAACCATCGCATACAATAACGTCGGCAACGGTTTCCCTGAACAGGCTGTTTGCTTCGATGTTACCCATGAAATTAATGCCGGGGTGTTCCTTCAGAAGGTCGTAGGCAGCTTTTATTGCCGGAGTTCCTTTTGACTCTTCCTCTCCGATATTAAGCAGTCGTACTTTCGGATTCTGTATCTCCAGGACATATTTTGCAAATACCGAACCCAGCAGGCCGTACTGCATCAGAACATCGGGTTTGCAATCGGGGTTGAGGCCCACATCGAGGATAACTGAATTATTGCCATCGACCGAAGGCAGGATTGTTGCAAGGGCAGGACGGAAGACACCGGGAATGATACCTACGGTATAGCTTGCGCCAACAAGCATGGCTCCGGTATTACCTGCGCTGCAGAAGCCATCGATTTCTTTTTCTTTCAGCATTCTGAATCCGACGGCAATACTTGAATCAGGCTTCTGGGCATAAGCTTTGGCCGGAACGTCGGCCATCCCGATTACCTGTGTGGTAGCTGTGACCCTGAAGCGCGAAGGATCGACGTTCAGTTCCTTCAGCTTCACTTCGATAGTATTAATATCGCCGATCAAAACCAGTTCATCAGCAGCAGATAAATGTTGCAGGGAATCAACTGCGCCTTCAATGACTGACTCAGGCGCAAAATCACCACCCATTACATCAACGCCAACTTTCATGGTCTAATGCTTTATTTACTCAGGGTCATGCAGTTGCATTCTTTTCAACAGCAAGCTTGCCCCTGTAATAACCGCACTCAGGACATACCCTGTGATACTGAACAGAAGAACCGCAGTTGGAACAGACGGCCGTTGTAGGAGCAGTAGCCTTGTAATGCGTCCGGCGCTTGTCTCTTCTGGTTTTTGAGTGTTTACGTTTGGGATTTGGCATTTTCTAATATGTTAATTATTGTTCATAAGCAATGTTTTCAGATCATCCCAGCGGTGATCATGTTTTTCTTCCTGCTTCACACTGTGTTCGCTAAGCTTCCTGAGCATGTCCGGATCACAGGTGCTGTTGCCTTCACCGTCGTCGGGATGTGTCCTTTTAACAGGAAGGGCAAGCAGAATATATTCATATAAATACTGAGACATGTCAAGGGTGCTGTCGTCGTCAGGAACCGTTATGATATCAGGGTCGCTGTCGTCATAAACCTTACCCGACCTTACAAGAAGTCTGTTCTCGCAGTTCAGGGGCTGACTGAAAATACCCAGGCATCTGTCGCAGGATATATTTACCGTTCCGCCAATTGTGATAATCATGTCGATATGGGATGATGTCTTCTCAGCCTCAACAGTGACGGCAAGGTTTCCTTCTTTAATTTCCGATTCCTCAAACTGTTCGAAAAAATCATCTTCAACCTCAAATTCAAACCTGTGCCTTCCATCCTTCAACCCGCTTATCGGTATGTTATAAGCTCCCGACATATCATCAAAATTTGGTTTGCAAAAATATGAAAGCTTATTCAATTAAAAAAATTATCAACAAAAAAGTAACATTTCGCCCTGAATATGTGTGTTTACCGGCAAAAAAACGTCATTCGCCGATTTTTGTTTTCAGCTATCTCTCCCGGGCCATATTTTTGAATCAAATTTAATCTCATCATATTATGGCACATGCTGATAAAGTTTTCAAAAAGCACAGGGAGCATCATCCCCAGGTAGGCTTCGGTCTCTTCCTGATCCTGCTGGGGGTGTCGCTTCTGGTGGCTACGAACGATCTGCTGGGTCTGGGTGAAGTAAGAAATTATTTCACCTGGGAATCGGCAATGATCTTTGTAGGACTCCTCCTGTTATTGAATCTTAATTTCATCGGAGGTACACTGCTCGTAGCCGGGGGTCTATGGTTCTGGTTCGAAGACATTTACGGTCAGATGCCGGAACTGCTCAGGACAGTCTACTGGCCGGCAATAATAGTGCTGACCGGACTGATATTCATTATTTCTTCCTTTGTTAAGAAAGGAAAAACTTCGATTAACAAATAAACAAACTAAATTTACGCTCATGGAAACACTAAATGACTACAAAGACGAAAAACCCAGGCACAGGATAATGAATAATACCAGCAGCAGGGTGCTTATCGGTGTTGTACTTGTTCTGACCGGTCTCGCGCTGGTAATAAAAAATACAGGCCTTTTTCCCGACTTCATTGATAACATCGTTTTCAGCTGGCCTATGTTGCTCATAGTAATAGGTCTTGTAATGACGCTCGGATCGACTGAAAAAACAGGAGGCATAATTGTGATGGCGGTAGGAGGCTTTTTCATGATACCACTGATATTCAGGGAGACATTCCACATGTACAACATGTTCTGGCCTTCAATATTTATCATAGTGGGTATTATCTTCATCGTCACCAAACGCAAGGGCTGGAATGCGGTAAGCAGAACCGGCAGAGACGGGGATGATGTGATTGATTATGTAAATGTCTTCAGCGGTGATGAACGCCAGGTTGTATCCCAGAATTTCCAGGGAGGGAAGGTCACAGCTGTTTTCGGAGGTATCGATCTCGACCTTACCAAAGCACGTCTTGCCCCCGGGAAGAATGTCCTGGAGATGGCCTGCGTCTTCGGCGGAGCAACGATAATAGTCCCCGATAACTGGTTCATAACACTAGAGGTAACTCCGGTACTGGGAGGTTTCAGCGACTCACGAAAACTGGTCCCGGGCGTAACCGTGGATTCCTCCAGCCAGTTGATAATAAGAGGAGCTGTAGTCTTTGGAGGCGGTGAAATAAAGAGTTATTAATTATCATTGAAATGAAGCATCCCCTTCTTGAAAACAGGGTGCGGCTGACGATCTGGTGGCTGGTCTGGCTCTTCATTGCGCTGGGCCAGGCACTGTCGTTTTATTATGCCTACGGAAGCTTCATAAATGTAAGTATCCCCGATATATTATTGTCGATGCTTATATATTCGGGACTGGCTCTTTCGCTATGGTATCCATTCAGCTATTTTAACAGGGAAGAGACAAGGATCTGGTCGCGTATTATTAACCTGGTGGTAACCGGCGGAGTAACGGTGACAGCCTGGGTCCTTCTGACAAAGCTCATACTGCACCAGGTGCTTCAGGGTCAGACTAACCTGAATGAATACTGGGAGGCCACCTTCCCGTACCGGACAGGAACAGGGATCTTCATCTACCTGCTTACTATCCTGTCGTATTTCCTCTTTACCAGCCTTACCAACCTGGCTGAAAAAAAATCAAGAGAGGTCAGGCTGGAAAGCATAGTCAGGGAGACAGAACTCAAAATGCTCAGGTCGCAGATCAACCCTCATTTCCTGTTCAACAGCCTCAACTCGGTAAGCTCGCTAACCATCACCGATCCGGAAAAAGCAAGGGATATGGTCATCAAGCTTTCCGATTTTATGAGATATGCCCTTTCACGGAAAGATGAACAACCTGTTACGCTGAAGAGCGAATTCGACAACCTCCGGCTTTACCTCGAAATAGAAAAAGTGCGATTCGGAGACCGCCTCGTAACAATTGAAGAGACAGATCCGGCCTGCCTGAATGTAAAAGTACCGGTACTGCTTCTTCAGCCGCTTTACGAAAACGCGATCAAGCACGGTGTTTATGAAAGCACAGGTCAGGTGAGGATATGTACAAAGGCTTCCATTATACAGGGATCCCTGAAAATAGAGATCTGCAACGACTTCGATACGGAAAGCCGACAGAAGGGCGGCACCGGAACGGGCCTTGTAAACGTAAAAAGAAGACTCGAACTCACCTATGGAAATTCCGCTTCCATGATTACCAGCAATGAGAACGGGTTGTTTACGGTTACTCTTTACATTCCGGTTGAAAACCAGAAAAAATAGTATTTTTATATCTTAATCCTTCCTTTTGCAGGCAGGCAGTGATAGATAGTGACCTGTAAATGCAATTTTAAGGGGAATAACTGACTTTATGGACAAGATAAGGACACTGATAATTGAAGATGAAACTCCGGCCCGGGAGATTCTTAAACATTACCTGAGGGACTATCCTGAAATTGATGTCATTGCGGAATGTGCCGACGGATTTACGGGATTGAAGACAATTACCGAAATGAAACCCGACCTGGTATTTCTCGACATCCAGATGCCCCGGCTGACAGGCTTTGAAATGATAGAAGTGATGACAGAAAGACCTGTAATAATTTTCACTACAGCCTACGATCAGTTCGCCATAAAGGCTTTCGAGATGAATGCCATCGACTACCTGCTGAAGCCTTATCCGAAACAAAGGCTCAGAAGTGCAATAATGAAGGCAAAGGACAAACTTGGAAGAATACTACCTGAAGGTCAGGATTCACCCCTTAAACTCATCGAAAAGCTCCCGCAAAAAGAAGAACCTATCAACCGTATTGTGGTCAGAAAAGGCAACTCTATAAGCCTTATCCCCGTTGACCAGCTGAGATATCTGGAGGCTGAGGATGATTATGTTATGATACATCACAGCGGGGGGAAAGCGCTTAAGCAACAGCCGATGAAATATTTTGAAGAAAACCTTCCCCCTTCTGATTTCTTCAGGATACACAGGTCGTTTATTGTAAAGGTTTCTGAGATAAAGCGGATTGAACCATACGGCAAAGACAATCATGTCGCTGTTCTTCATGCAGGCGAAAAACTGCCTGTCTCACGCTCGGGATACAAACATCTTAAGGAAGGACTGAATTTCTGATCGTGCAATCGTGCGATCTTGCAATCTTGCAATCCCGCCTTCACTACGTTACGGCGGGCAAGCGTGCAATCTTGTCAAATCTGTCAGGCTTTTTATCTCCCACTCACCCATTCTCCCCTTCCGCTGTCGCGGAACTTCGTCGTCCCTCAAGGCGGGACTCCTTGTCTCCCACTCACCCACTCCCTGCAACTGTCCCCTGCCCCCTGAAACCTTTCTCCCCTCAGTCATTTCAGTCTGTTGCATCTTTTATACCTCGTAAAAGGCCTGAATTTTTTAAAGCGGAATAAAGGAACAGGATCATAACCGTGAGTACCTCCGGGCCGGCAACGGAGTATCCTGTTGGTGCCGAGCATGAAGCCGGTAACAGGTCCGTGCATCCTCAGCGCATCAAGCATATATTGCGAGCAGGTTGGGACATGCCTGCATGATGGCCTGAGAAAAGGAGAGATCGAATAACGGTATATCCATACCGGTACCGACAACAAAAACACGGCTATCTTTGTTATTGTTTTCAGCATGCTGCAAAGATAACCAAAAGGACCTGACGGATTTCAGTTACCTTTTACCTGTTTCCGCCTGACAAATTGACAAATATTTCAGAATGGAATTCTTTTTGCAGGACAGTGCTTAAACCAGATGTGTAACTAAAATTATCATTATATGGCAAATGCAGGAATGTGGATAATTTTTATAGCAGTGATGCTCCTGAGCTGGATTGTGAGCGCCACCTTGAAATCGAAATTCAAAAAATACTCGAAAATACCAGTCGATAACGGAATGTCGGGACGCGATGTGGCAGTACGGATGCTGCGCGACAACGGAATATATGATGTTCAGGTTGAAAGTGTTCCGGGTTTTCTGACCGATCATTACAATCCCGAAAAGAAAACAATAAATCTCAGCCCCGAAGTATATAACGGAAGGAGCATCTCCGCCGCTGCGGTGGCAGCACACGAGACCGGACATGCCGTTCAGCATGCCACAGCCTATGCATGGCTGGGTTTCAGGTCAAAGATGGTGCCGGTGGTAAGCTTTTCATCGAAATGGGTTCAGTGGGTGCTTCTCGCCGGGATCCTTCTTGTCAACACCTTCCCGGCGCTGCTGCTGGCAGGAATAGTTCTATTCGCCCTCACAACGATCTTTAGTTTCATCACCCTACCTGTTGAATTCAACGCATCGCAGCGGGCCCTGGCATGGCTTTCAAATGCTGGTATTACCTCATACCAGAACCACGACAAAGCTCAGGATGCCCTTAAATGGGCAGCGACAACCTATGTGGTGGCAGCTGTCGGTTCACTTGCAACGCTTCTGTATTATGTAATGATATTTACAGGCGCGAGGGATGAGTAGTGAGTGGTGAGTGGTGAGTGGGTAGGTGAGTGAGTGAGTGAGTGGGTGGGACTAGCGTCCTTCAACTTCAAGCCAGCAGGTATATTTATGTATCGTCCTGACGATAAGCCATATACCGGCTGCACCTATAAGGAGCCACATCCAGATCTCTGTCAGATACAATTTCTTCCACAGCAGGTAGTTACGGAAAAGGTCAAGCACTGCAAATATCAGGAAGATATTTATAAAACTGTTGTATTCCCTTTTCAGAACATTACGTACCGAGAAGCCAAGTGCGGGTTTTATGAATTTAACCCTGAAGGGAATGAAAGCTTTCACCTTTTCAGACCATTTGTCGTAAGCTTCGCCGAATTTACGCCTGAGGAACTGCTCTTCAGCGAACATGATCCTTTCATAATAAAGCCAGTACACCAGGCCGAAGACCACCGTGAACCATACCGACTTAAGAAAGAGCACCGGGCCCAGCCACATGAAGAAATTACCTACATACAGAGGATGCCTTACTATCGAATATATGCCTGTCGTGTTTATTTCTTCAGCCACCTGCCCGGCCACAGTGTTCCTTCCTGAAGTACCCCTGGGAGCGTAACCCACGGTGAAGATCCTCAGCATCTCTCCGAAAATACTTACACCAAGAAATATCATCTCATCGCGCAGATCGAATATAAGAGCCTGGCGGTTTCCCAGAAACATCATCAGCAGTCCGCCGGCAATAAAGATAAGAGGAAGCCAGCTTCTTCTTCTGAAAAGCCAGTTGCCGCTGTTCTCAAATTCATGTACCAGTGCCATAGTGTTTTTTCCTGCTCCAAAAGTAAATAAAATGTGTATTACCCTTATCATGTAAGCGGATTATTGATACAGGGTCATATACCGCCTCTGTTCTGTAATATGTTGCCCGTCAGGTTCAGGTCACCCCTGAGGAAACAACTAGAAACTCAGCTTAACTCTCAGATATACAAGGTTTAGTCGTGTCTTTACTTCAGAAAGAGTCCCGCGGAAATGCTGCATGATAAATGAGAAGTCGAGGTTTTCGGCAAGAGAATAGTCAACTGATGGTCCGGCGAACCATCCTTTGAGATCGGGAAACCACATAGCCGAAGCACCGATATTCAGTAATGGCGTCGCTGCCCAGGTGTACTGTCCGAAGGCTGTAAATTCTGAAAAAGCCAGATCGCGTGCCGTAAGATCACCGGAGTACAATCCCATAAAATTACCGATCCTGAGCGGATCGTTACAATACATAAGCTGAACCTGGGCCATAGAATTATCATCAAAGACCCTGTCGAGACCTGCAGTAAGTATTACAGTACCGGAAGTGTCGGCGAATGAGCGCGCGGGATGAAACCATGTACCCTCACCCCTGAACGAAAAGCTGCCAAGGTTACCTGACCATCCCGCACCGGCAACGATGTCGGAACTGTTTGACCACCCGGCGAGGAACTGGAAATCATAGCCCCACAGGTTAAAGCGCCCCAGGCCAGCAGCGGTGACATCCTGTTCGCTGTCAACTTTTATTGCCAGTTCGAGGGCAGAAGAAAAGGAAGGATAATACTGGAGCCTGATGGCGTCGCTTCCGGGCCTTTCAACATAATCGACGTCAAAGAAGGAATATGCATTTAATATATCATTTGGATTCCATACGAAGGTCTGACCCCAGTTTATCCTCTGCCGCCCTATCCTTGCCTGGAATTTGTCATAAGTGAAATCAATCCATAATCTGTCAACGCTTGTATTGAGGAAGAAGGAATTTTCGCTGACCAGGTTCCATGACATGTCAATCAGGCCATCATCAGTGGCAGTCATTTCAGAATATGCAGGCCCCATGGATCTGACCATGTCGCCTGTTAGGAGACGGTTCCTTATTTCAGTCGAAAAAGTAAGGTGTTTACCCAAATAAACCTTGAAATTGAGTCTGTTATGGATCAGATTCTCATAGATTACCTCTTTCGACAGGCTGTCGAACATCGCACTCTGCATACTGGTGATGTAGCCGTTAAGCTCAAAAGGCTTCTGCTTTCCCTGCGGGAGAACAGGTAATGAAAACAAAAGAAGCGCTGCCAGTGTAAGTTTAAGCTCCCTGATCATGGTAAGGTGAGTTTCAGGTTATTTTTTCAGCTCATCCGACACTACCCTCCCATCTTCAAGGGTTATCACTCGCTGAGCTTTTTGTACAACCCGGGGGTCGTGCGTGGAAAAGATAAATGTTATTTTTTCTTCCCTGTTCAGCTGTTCCATAATGTCGAGAAGAACGTAGGCTGATTTGGTGTCGAGATTGGCTGTCGGCTCGTCGGCAAGTACAAATTTAGGTTTTGATGCCAGGGCTCTCGCGACGGCAATTCTTTGCTGCTGGCCTCCCGAAAGCTTCGACGGGCGGGTATCTGCCCTGTCGGCAAGTCCCACGGCTTTAAGCAATTCAAATGTCCTCTCTTCCCTGTCTTTTGCAGTAATTTTCTGAAGCGACATGATGAATTCAACATTCTCTTTTGCCGTCAGTACAGGAATAAGGTTATAAGACTGAAAAACGAAGCCAATGTTTCTCATCCTGAAATCTGTAAGAGCAGAAGGCTTTAATGTCGAAAGATCGGTGCCGTCAACAAGGATCTGTCCTGAAGTGGGATTGTCGAGACCACCCAGAAGATTCAGAAGAGTGGTTTTTCCCGACCCGGAAGGACCTACTATAGTTGCAAATTCACCTTCGTTGAAGCTGAGAGTCACACCATTCACCGCATGAACTTTTATCTGCGTGGAATTGTATATTTTATGAAGATCTTTTATTTCAATGACTTTCATGGTTTCTCTGTTATTGATGGTTATTCCGTTCTGATGGCTTCTATAGGATTAAGTTTAAGGGCTTTGCGTGCAGGATATATGGAAGATACAATTCCTGTAAGGACTATCAGAATGGTAGTTGAGATGAAGAACTTCAGGTCGATGGTGGGGAAAAGATGAGCCGAATAGCCGATGGCTTCCATGCCTTCGGAGTATTTCATCAGGTTTATTCCCGTTTTGCCGGTTATGGCAATGACGACCTCGCTTACGGCCATGCCGGCAAAGCCACCGGTTATCGAAAGAAATACCGATTCAAGCATTATCATTATGAATACCCTGCGCCGGTTCATTCCCACGGCCATGAGCATCCCCAGCTCCCTGGTCCGTTCCAGTACCGACATCATCATGGTATTGACGATACCGAAGGCCAGGGCGGCAAGAATGATGATCATGAAAACGGCATATATCTGACCCATGAAATCGGCAATCATAGCCAGGTCGGGCTGTATCTCCTTCCAGTTCATGACTTCGTAGTCAGGCAGCTTCTGGCGTATCTCCTTCGTTATATCGTTGGTAATGTCGTCATTTTCAAGGCGGGCGATAACCCTGTGGAAAGTACCTTCACCCATTCCTGTAAGCTGACGCAGTTCACTGACGGGAACAAAGAGACCTGTCGATTCGAACATGTCGTTGTTGGTCCTGAAGATGCCGCTTATCCTGAATGCAGCGCCTGTCTGGTTGTTCCCGGCATCCAGGAAAGACAGGATGAGCCTCGATCCTTCGCGGTAGTTCCAGGCAGCTTCGATTACCTTCCAGGTGTATTTTTCGTTTTCCGAAGCATCAAGAAGATTTCCGAATGCCTTTCTGAATTTCTTCTCCGAAGTAAACCGTTCTCCCTTAAGTGTTCCAAGCTTTTCCAGAACAGCGGCAGGAACACCTTCTTCTTCAAGTTTCCCAAATGATTCATCGGTAAGGATGTACCTGATTATATTAAGTTCTTTTGCAAGTTTTTCACCTATAAAAGCTGTGTTATATTTTGTGTTCTCCTCAAAATAGCTGCCTGTTCCCGGGATCAGCCTGCCCGAAAGTGTAAACATTTGCTTTTCCTTCTCAGGGTCGACGCCTGTGATCTCTACACCCGTGCTCTTTGTGGCTGTCGAGGCCATTCCTCTTACTATGATCCGGCCAGTTACATCAGTAACGCCCGGAGTAGATTTAAGAACAGCTTCAACTTCAGGATAATCTGAAATTACATTCTGAATATCAGAGCTTTTTCTGAATTCCTTTGAGTTTACCTGTATGTGTGACAGTTCCTCATTTACGGCAGCATCGATCCGTTGGAGTATTGAGCTGTTTATCGCTGCCATTGAGAAGACACCGGCAAAAATACCTATCGTCACTGCAGCCACTACGGTGAAACTCCTCGTCCGGTTTCTCCAGACATTTTTCCAGGCTATTGCTGTGATCATCGTGCTAAAATTTAAGCTCTTAATGCATTTACAGGATCGAGCCGGAATATTTTACGGGCGCTGTATGCCATAGCTATGATGAGTATCAGCACTATTACCACTATCTGCCAAAGGTAATATGTGTCGGGCAGCATCATCGGCATAACCGGCTCAAAACCATATTCTTCGTACATGCGGGCAAATTCCCCCCTGAAAGTGAGAGGGTGAACATTCCCAAAAATAACTATCGGGACTGAAGCTACGACTGCAGCAAGCATCCCCAGAAATCCAACCAGAAGGATCTCGATAGAAACAATTCGGGAAAGTTTTCTCTTCTGCATTCCGATTGAAAGCAGCATCCCGAATTCCCTTCTTCTCTCTGCCAGCATCATCAAAACAGTTCCAAATACACCGAATGCGATTACCAGGTAAAGAATTCCGACCATTATCATACCGCTTTTATTGTCTGCTTCCATCTGGTTCAGGAGAAGGGAGTTCATTTCTTCCCATGTTTTTATTGTGAGGGGATCTGTAACCAGATCCTTCAAGCGGTTTCCGGTTTCAAGTATATCGTCATCGTCGTTGCTGTTCAGGCTTATGACTGCTGACGTCGACATGGCGGGGGCGGCATACAGTTCGCGGGCTGCCTCAAGAGGGATATATACAATTGCATTGTCGATATCGGGAGCAGGAAGTCTGACAATGCCCTTGATCGAATATTTCCCTGCAGCAGAAGTCCCGTGGTATCCCTGGCCTATCAGTACGATGGTATCGCCCACACCTGCCTGCAGATAATCCGACAGCCCGTTCCCGATTACAACTTCGGCTGTTTCATTTCCGTCAAGAAAGGAATTTTTTACAGACGCATGTTGCCTTAATGCAGCAAATACGGCTGCCGAGTCTTCAGTTTTAATGTTCAGGTCCCGGATCAGTCTGCTGTCGGCTGACCAGGCTTCGGAAAGGAAGAGATCAAGAAGTTTTTTAGTAGATTCAGGAAGAGGCTCCTGCTTCAGCTTCTCAACAGCTTCAGCAGTAAGCTTGTATTTAACAAGCCTGTTGCTGATCTTCATAATCTTTTCTTCGCCTTCCGGGACTATACCCATCACCATGACTCCCTGTGTATGGTTGCCGGCTGCCGCCAGGGCAAATGATTCCATCCGGGGGATAACATCATTTACGTTTGGATCGTCTTTTATCTTCCCGATCAGTGAAGGGTCTATTTCAAAACTGTTATCAATAGTCGGATCATCAAAATAGTCTGTATGCTGTAGCTGAAGGTATCCGCTGTATGATTCAATTACGTTTTTAAACATCCTGTCATAAGAACCAAGCTGAAAAGAACGCATCAGAAGTGCAAAGAACAATGCAAAGAAGACCGAGGCGGCGGTGATCATGGTCCTTCGCCTGTTCCTCCATAAATTTTTCCATGCCAGTTGATAATCTTTCATTGATGAAGGTT
>JAFGXX010000123.1 GCA_016936435.1 Bacteroidales bacterium | reverse complement strand
GGGGGATCACCCTCTCAGGACCCCTAAACATCGTTGCCTTGGTAGGCCGTTACCCTGCCAACTAGCTAATGTTACGCATGCCCATCCTGTACCGTCGTAACTTTAAATATTAAAAGATGCCTCTCAATATTATTATGGAGTATTAGTCCGAATTTCTCCGGGTTATCCCCCAGTACAGGGCAGGTTGCATACGCGTTACTCACCCGTGCGCCGGTCGCCATCAAAGTATTGCTACCTTATGCTGCCCCTCGACTTGCATGTGTTAAGCCTCCCGCTAGCGTTCATCCTGAGCCAGGATCAAACTCTTCATTGTAAAAATTGTCTTTTAAATCTCTTACGAAGACTTCTCCATGGTCTCATTCTAAATACTAACAAGTTTTTAGACGAGATTGTCTATCTCGCCTGGTTGCTACTTCAATTTATCAAAGAACTCTTTTTTTCCTACATTTCACTTTAGGGACGTCAAAGATAATCATTTTTGCCTTCTCTACCAAAAAATTTGAGATATTTTTTCCGGCTGTTCTCCTTCGCCTCTTCCTTCCTCCTTCCAGCCGGAATCACTATCTCAAATCTAACCCTTCAACCAACCTTTAACGTCTAAAAGCGGGTGCAAAAGTATGTATTAATTTTCTACCCGCCAAATAATTTCCGGTTTATTTTAAAGATATTTTTTTTCTTCGAAAACAAACCTGCATTATCCCTTGTAAACCAGATCAATGCATTTTAAAGAACTTTTTTGTGGAGAATAAGGGAGTCGAACCCTTGACCCCCTGCGTGCAAGGCAGGTGCTCTGGCCAACTGAGCTAATTCCCCATAATTTCAAAAAACATCCGGGAATCGAACCCTTGACCCTCCCGACATGTCGGGACGCTCTGGCCTCCCGATAGCTATCGGGATGAGCTAATTCCCCCTCTGTCCGCCGAAGCTTCAGCGAAGGCGGATTATCCGTCTTTCTGAATCTTGCTTCTTTGAACATGACCTCCTTCGCCAAGGCTTCGGAGGTCGCAGTAGTCCCGCCCGGAGTTGAACCGGGGACCTCTACATTATCAGTGTAGCGCTCTAACCAACTGAGCTACGGGACTGTTTCAGGCTCCGGGTTCCGGGTTTCCGGTTTCCAGGTCCTCATTATTAAGGAACCCTGAACCCTGAACTTGGAACTTTGTACATCTGTTTAAAGAACTCTGATAGTGTTTTTGCATTAAAGCGGGTGCAAAGATATAAATTGATTCCGTTCAAGCAAACAAAGAAAAGAAAAATCAATAAAAATTTTTACCCATTCTCCGGAAAATACCTGACCAACCTCTACAGACCACGGCGCTGTATCTTCTGCCGCCCTCCAATGTCAATCCATAACCTGAGCATCTGTTCATTGTAAATCCTCCGTTCCAGAAGAAAAAGCGACCAGGTAAGCTCAAGCCTTATATCCTGCTTCCGGAAAAACCTGACGTAAAAGTCGGTCCTGTTGCTAACCTTTGCCCTGTATAACGGATCTCCCCAATAAAGCTCATTCTCATGATCATTATAAAAATACATCATCCCCCTGCCTGCATAAAAGCTGTTCATGATCCCTGCAAACCTGTACTCGGCACATATGTCAACCTCTAACCCGTGCATGGCTATCCACCCCGTATTGTCTGCCCTCGCCCTCTCAAGCGCAAGTACCCAGCCGGCGCTGCCGTCCAGCCTTTCAAAAATCGTACGCCCTTTCAAGTCGACACCCGCCGAGGTGAGAAGAAGTATATTGTCATGAAGCGCTTCTTCGACAAGGGGATTCCTGAAAGACGCAAAATGTAACATATAGCTGAAGTGATTCAGATAAAATACGCCTGCCGAATACCTCCCGCTCAGTCCGGCCATGAATGTCTCCCTGACACTCTCCGACTGCCTGCCTGTCCAGTCAAGCCATACATTCATATATTTCCTGCCTGCTCCCCATTGAAAAAACATACCATTAATATTGGGACGATAGTAGGTTACCGAATCGCTGAAAAACATGCGCGGGTATTTTTCCAGGACTAGAGTCCTTGGAAATGCCCCCATGGCAAACCTTATTGGCTCCCTGTTGTACTCATACCAGGCCGACGGGTACAGATAATCGGAAAAACGGGGGCTCCCGAACTCATGTATCAGGCTTATCCCGGCTCTTACACTGTGGACAGAATCCCACATCAGTCCAAGTTCCGGCGAAAATCTCACACCGGCCATGGTCTGGGGGACCTTAACTGATGACCCACCAAATTCCACATTGTCAAAAAAGGAAAAAAATCTGCTCTGCCAGGTCAGTTCCTGAGAGAATCCTTTGAAAGTCAAAAGAAAAAAGATCAATAATGTAAGAGATAATGTTTTCATAGTTCATGAATTTCCTTATTTTCGCAACAATATCCCGGGGATGTCAAATATAGTCATTATACCAACATACAAGGAAAAGGAAAACATCGAAGCCCTCGTCAAGTCAATTTTTGCCCTTGACATTCCCTTCGACATCCTCATTATTGACGATAATTCACCCGACGGAACAGCAGATATAATTAAAGATCTTCAGAAAACATTTCCCAACCTGTTCCTTATTGAGAGGCCTGGAAAACTTGGACTTGGGACAGCTTACCTGGCGGGTTTCAGGTTTGCCATAGAACACGGGTACGATCTTATTTATGAGATGGACGCCGATTTCTCACATGACCCCGCCGACCTTCCGCGCCTGTTCAGAACATGCAATGATGAAAAGGCAGACGTGGCGATCGGATCAAGATACATAAGTGGTGTGAATGTCGTGAACTGGCCGCTTTCAAGGGTTCTGATGTCCTACTTTGCCTCCATTTATGTACGCTTCATTACTGGAATGAAGATAATGGACACAACAGCAGGATTCAAATGCTACCACAGGGAAGTGCTTGAGAATATCCTGCCCAACCAGATAAAATCGGTGGGCTACAGCTTCCAGATTGAGATGAAATTCATTGCCTGGAAACTGGGATACCGGATTGTGGAGATCCCTATCATTTTCACCGACAGGAAGATGGGATCATCGAAAATGTCGGGAGGCATCTTCAATGAAGCAATATGGAGCGTCATGAGGATGAAGGTCAGGAGCTGGTTCATCAGGTACAAACGAAACGGAGAAAGACGCTGAATCGTTAAGAGCCTTACAGGAACCCAGACAGATTCCTGCCATCTGACCATTCTGAGACAGCAAAGCATCGTCATATTAGCGGAAAGCATCCGGATACCAGGGAGGTAAATCTGAAAACTAAAAACAAAACTTCCGGAAATGTCAGACACATTAATAAAAAATGCAACAATCATTAATGAAGGTCACAGTTTCAGTGCTGATCTTCTTATCAGGGGTGAAATAATTGCATCAATTGGTCAGCCCGGAACGATATCACAGGAAGGTGTTACTGAGGTAATTGATGCACACGGACTTTTTCTCATTCCGGGTGTAATTGATGTTCATGTTCATTTCAGGGAACCCGGACTTACCCATAAAGGCGATATTGCTTCTGAATCGAGGGCTGCTGCTGCCGGGGGCGTGACATCTTTCATGGATATGCCAAACACGATACCTCAGACTGTCACTCTCAGTGCCCTGAATGAAAAATACAGTCTGGGTTCAGAAAAATCACTTATAAACTATTCCTTTTATATCGGAGCCACAAATAATAACCTCGATGAGATATTAAAGGCCGACCCCACAACTGTTTGCGGAATAAAACTATTCCTGGGTTCCTCAACAGGTAACATGCTTGTCGACGAGGATGAATCACTCAGAGAACTGTTTAAGAAAGCTCCTCTGCCTGTGTGCGCCCATTGCGAGGATGACGCCGAGATAAGAAAGAACTCTGTTATATACAGGGAGAAATTCGGGGAAAATGTGCCTTTTGAGATGCACCCGGTGATAAGAAGCAGGGAGGCATGCTTTAAGTCTTCATCCCTGGCAGTGAAGATGGCAAAGGAATACAATACCCGGCTGCATATTACACACCTGTCCACTGCCGACGAGATGAAACTGTTCAGCAATGAAGAAGCTGCCGGAGAAAAAAGGATTACAGGAGAAGCCTGTGTTCATCACCTGTGGTTCGACGATACTCATTATCAGAAATGGGGATCACTCATAAAATGGAACCCGGCAATAAAGACGAGATTCGACAGGGAAGCGCTTACAGATGCTGTTAATAACAATCTTCTTGACCTTATCTCGACTGACCATGCTCCTCATACACTGCCAGAAAAAACAGGAACTTATTTTAATGTGCCTTCAGGAGCCCCTATGGTACAACATTCACTGGTGACCATGCTCGAGATGTGGCATAAAAAGTTATTCACCCCTGAGAAGATAATAGAAAAAATGTGTCACAATCCTGCCCTAATCTTCAATATAGAAAAGAGAGGATTTATCAGGGAAGGGTATAAGGCTGACCTGGTTCTGGTAGATCCTTACAATCCCTGGACAGTAGACAAGGATAACATTCTTTACAAGTGCGGATGGTCACCTCTGCTAGGAACAACATTCAGTTCAGCGGTGATACGGACTTTCGTTAACGGGACCACAGTATATAATAAAGGTGTATTCAATGAGTACTACCGGGGGCAGAGGCTTAAGTTTGACAGATAGAAACCCCCTTCCCGCTGAAGCGGGACTGCCCCCTGGAAGGGGGCTTTAAACCCAATTTACATTTATCAGAGCCGAATTTAGCCCCCCTTTAGTGGGGTTGGGGGGTCTTGCCTTACCACGAACCTCACGGTGCTCCTGGTCCTCTGTTCCAGCAGGACCTCTCTTCCTGAAGTAATGCGTGTTATGGCTTCGGGAGTATAGTGACGGACTGTCAGAAGTTCAACATTCTCATTATAAAGAGCCGTATATTCGGAATCTAGATCTTCAAGCAGGACCTCCACTCTTGAACGCTCATCGTCGACGCATACGTCGAGACTTATGGCGCTGGCTTCCACAAGGTTGACTTTTATCCCGTTGTTCAGGAACAGCTGGAATATCATGCTCAGGTTGTCTCCCATCACAAAGGAAAAATCCCTGGGAAGGATGGAAATCAGTATCTGGTTCTCCTTCCTGACAAAAACAGGCATGACTTTCTTGAGAGTGGCATCGCTCCTTACTATGGTGCCTTCAGCGGAAGGATCGATAAAACACTTCACGTACAGAGGTATGTTCTTGTTATGCAGCGGTTTTATTGTCTTGGGATGAATGACCTTGGCACCTGAGAAAGTCATTTCTACCGCTTCCTTATAAGATATCTCTTCAAGACGGCATGCATCAGGAAGCCATTTCGGATCTGCATTCAGAAGTCCCGGCACATCTTTCCACACTGTCACACTTCGGGCCTCAAGCATACTGGCTAACAGAGCTGCTGTATAATCAGAACCCTCCCTGCCCAGGGTGGTCGCCTTTCCGGCTACTGTGCCTCCTATAAAACCCTGGGTTACAAATAAGGGCGACCGGGAAAAATCGAAAACTGTTTTTATCCGGGACTGAGATTCATTCCAGAGAACATTGGCATCGCGGTAGCTGTCGTCGGTAATAAGACTTTTCCGTATATCAATCCATTCGGCACTTAACCCCGATTCTCTGAGATATCCGGCAACAATGGCTGTTGACCATAGTTCGCCGAATGATACAACCTGGTCATAATCATAATCGTAATGTGATTTTTTAGCCGAGAGAAGGTATTCCCTGAGTTCGGCAAAAGAAATGTCAATTTTTTCCCTGGCAGAATTCCCGGAACTGAAAAGATCGTCGGCGACAGATGCATGATAGCTGTAAATATTATCGAGATAGTCCCTGTAGCACCTGTCACCTTCAAGCCATTTTTTAAGAACCTGCTCCAGAGCGTTGGTGGTTTTTCCAAAAGCCGAGACAACGACTACCATGTCATCTTTCTCTTCCGAGACAATTTTTGCCAGATTCCTTATCCCCCCTGCATCCTTGACAGAGGCTCCTCCAAATTTATAGACCTTCATAAACTGATAACAATAAAATCAGGAAGTCAAATTTATGAATAATTAACCACCGGGTTACACGGAGTTACACGGAATTTTCACGGAG
>JAFGXX010000122.1 GCA_016936435.1 Bacteroidales bacterium | reverse complement strand
CTTCTGGTTGCTGATAAAGTTCTGAATGAAAGCGATTATCTGAAAATGCGTAAGAAAAGGTATTCATCGTTTGACAGGGGCGCAGGCAGGGATTTTGAAAAAGGCAGCCTCACACTTGGTAAACTCAGAGACCTGGCGCTCAAGTCAGGAGAGCCAAAATCCATCAGCGGCAAGCAGGAACTTTTTGAAATGCTGATCAATATGTATATCTGATCAGCTGCCATTATTACTCAGGGCCGGATTTGCTTAATGTTGCAGAATCGGCCCTGTTTTATTCGGGGCATATATTGTAAATAACATCCTCCCTGACGAGGGATGTATCTATACTGAATTCGGGTGGATTCATTATCGATTTCTTCACAGCACATAATTCTGCCACGTTGATAAGTGAATCCCTGTATTTTTCCGGAAAAGAAGGCGGTACCTGTATGTCGAGGCTTATTTTTGAAGGCACTCTTTTCTCCCTGTCATATTCAACTTTCTGAATAATTTTTATCCCTTCAACGGAGATATCTCTTCTGTCGCAGAAAGATTTTACATATACTCCGGCGCATGTCCCTATCGATGCAAGGTAGAGGTCGAAAGGAGCAGGTGCGGTATTCCCTCCTCCGTTATCGAGAGGCTGGTCGGTAACTATAATATGATCTCCCAGCTTTGCTGTTACAACCTTCCCTCCTGAAAATGTGATTTCCATAATTTACAATTCTAAATTTGTCGTTTAGTAATAAACAAAAATGAAAAGTGATTTGTTCATGCTTTTTTTGCGATCAGCAGAAAGAGATCAAATTTTTTCATACTGCCGTCATGTACTTTTTTATTGATGGAAAAGCATGGTTCTTCTGAAATATCTGTAAAGCCTTTTGCGGTTAGCAGTTTTGACAATTCATTAATACTGAAACCTTTGTAACCTGAAAATCCCGGTCCGTGAAAAGATCCGTCTTCTGGATACAGGTCCGCTATTGCGAGGAAACCTCCTCTATTGAGCAGTTGCCTGAATTTTTCTATAACATTCGCGATATCAGAAACATGGTGTAAGGCCATTTGTGTAAAGATCAGGTCGAAAGTGCCGTCTGTGAAAGTTTCATTTTCGAGATTAAAGCAGACGGCCCTCAGATTTGTAACTCCTGAAGCACTTATTTTTTCGTTCATTACTTCTGTCATTCCGGGAGAGGAATCCAGCATAATGATTTCCTTCAGATGGTCTTTCAGAAGGAAACTGGTGATACCTGTGCCGGCACCGAATTCGAGAGCCCGCATATTATTATTCAGCGGGATCCTCCTGATGATCTCCCCGCTAACAGATACCGACCTTTCGACATGCATTTGATTGTTGTCCCAGACTGATGCTTTCAGATCAAATTCATTCATGCAAACTTTTTAGGTATAATAACAAGCAGGGGCTGCATTGGTTCAATTGACCGGTATCACCTGCTCTGTCGCTGATGACTGAATAATTTATTGATCGCTCTTAACCCCACAGCCACAAGCAGTCCTGCACCCAGGAAAAGGATTATAGCAGGAGAGCATGGGATATCCATATTCCAGGAAAGATAAAGTCCAAGAAGCGTCGAGATTCCGCCTACAAGAAAACCTATAAGTATTCTTGTTGTCCAGCGTTTGGCAAAAAGTGCTGATATTGATGAGGGTATTATCAGAAATGCGAAAATAGTAAGGATACCTCCAATATTAACAGCTTCAACTATAACGATACCGAAAGTCATATAAAAAATGAAATCCCATAATTTAGGGTTTTTCAAACCTGTATCGACCCCGTGATAGGAGAGGGTTACTTTTCTGAATCTCTCCCTGAAAATATAATGGAACCCTCCTGTAAGTACTACCACTACAGAGAGTCTGATGATCTGCGGCCAGGTAACCCATAGTATTGAGCCTGTAAGCATATCATGGATATGGACATCACTGCCTGCTCCTTTGTCGAGAATGATCACCGCGCTTGTTGTTGCTACAGCATAGGCAATGCCTATAACAGCTTCAAGAGGGATCCGGATCTTTTTATTTTTCAGGATAGTGAAGAGGAAGGCTGCACCCACGCAAAAAAGGTAAGCGAGGAGGGTTCTTGAATCATGATCATGTCCGGCTGCTTCACCCGATATGTTTTTAATTACCAGAGACACAGCGCTCCCAAGTGCTGCGATCTGTGCAAGGGCTATGTCGATGAAAATAATTTCTCTTTCTATTACATGTATTCCGAAATATACTGTAATGAAGATCAGCAGAAGGCTAGCCACAAGGGGGGCAAACATAAACTCCAGACCTGTCATGATCCTTTCTCCTTAGATAAATTATGTGATACGATTCTCTTTGTGGCAAGCTTAATGAAGGCGAACAGGAAAACAATTAATCCCAGCAGGGTTACAATCGCCGGTGCATTTGATATATTCATCGTGAACGACAGATACATACCTGCAATTGCCCCGGTAATCCCTATTATCCAGCTCCATATCAACCGTTTCTTCCAGCTGTCGGTAAACAATGTTGCGGCTGCGGCTGGTGCTATCAGAAGGGTGAATACAAAGAATACACCTCCTATTGGCACAGCCTTAACAATTACCATGCTGAATGTTATATAAAAAAGGAGTTCGTAGGCTCTGGTTTTCCACAGGCTGTAGGGTAAACCGTTTTTTGAGTCGGATATCTTTATAAAATGACGGCGAAAAATAACATGGATAATCCCGATTAAGATAAACATAATAAGGCATGAAAGAACACTTTTCCAGGTGACCCAGAGCAGATTTCCCGTTATCGTTTTAGAAATGAAGTTTGATCCCCCCGGTATCCTTTCAGCCAGAAGCATTGCAGTACCTAGTGCAAGGCAATAAATTATCCCTATTATGGCCTCCTGGGAGATGACCTGTTTTTTGAATTTGGTAAGAGCAAATATTGAGATGACTGCTATTGTAAAGATATAGGAGATCATTTTTACATTGGCTGATTCTTCGGCAAAGCCTAGAAGGAGCCCTATCATTGTTCCGAGAGCTGCGATCTGGGCTACTGCTATATCGACAAAGATGATACCACGGGTAAGAATGTGATTCCCCAAATAGCTCAGGATACCCGCAAGGATTATACTTACCGTGATCGGTGCTGCAAGGAATAACAGGTTATCAATCATAAGTCAGTAACTATTGAATATTCTTAAGGATCTGATCAAGCCACAGATCAAGCAGGTCAAAGTTGTCTTCTATCCCTTCAGTTCCGTGAACGAAAAGTGGCAGATAGAGTGCCTTTATCCCTGTTTTCTCCTCAATCATGGTTGCAGTCTTTTTCTCAAAATAACTGGCTACCATCATGAGCTTTATGTCTTGTTCCTTTATTAACTGGATCATGTTCTGAACATGCTTGGCTGAGGGAGGAATTCCGGGCTTGGGTTCGATATAACCCATTACCTCCATCCCAAAGGTATTCGTCAGATACGACCAGTTTTTGTGATATGCTATGATCCTTTTACCCCTCAGAGGCAGAGCCTTTTTCAACCATCCGCCGAGCAGGTCTGAAAGTTTCCCGCCTTCGTAAGATCTTTCAAGGAAAGTAAAAAGTGTATTGTTCTCGAGCAGTTTGGTAAGTGTCTCACCTCCAAACATATCAACAAGACGATCACCAAAAAGTGCTTTGTCGACCCTGTCGATATAGGCATCACGGTTCTGCTCATAAAATGCAGAATTGGCAGGGTCAACTTTCATAAGCCCGATGGTTATATTTTTTGCGATAGTCTTCCAGTTAACCGGACTTGTAGTTATATGAGGGTTACCCATCAGGTGAACATCGCCTTCGGTTCGGTCGCCAAATTCCACTTTCTCAAGTATGTTTATTCCATCCGATACAGAGACAAAACCCGGCTCCCCGTCCATTATCTTT
>JAFGXX010000121.1 GCA_016936435.1 Bacteroidales bacterium | reverse complement strand
TGGTCATTCAATTGTCATTCGATGGTCTCCCGATAGCAATCGGGACGATGGTCATTCAATGGTCTCCCGATAGCAATCGGGACGATGGTCAGTCTGGCAGATGACAATTTTAAAGAAAATGACCGGATCATCAGACAGTCATCTGCAGGCTTTCGGTTTTTCTTTTAGCCTCTATAATTGCTGTTGTGCCTCCTGTTTCAAGGTTAATACCGTGAGCTTTGTTGGTTTTCCAGGAACCTCCGGTAAAATCGGGAACATCTATTGACTGCGACCTGTTTGCTACCGACCATTCGCTAAGCGGACCGACAGCACTCCATGCTGCTCCGTCGTAAACATCCTGATCAAGAGGCAGTCCGTTCCTGAGGCAGTCTATCATCCTCCAGTCCATTATAAAGTCCATACCGCCGTGACCGCCCACCTGTTTAGCCATCTCTCCCACCCTTTTGATTATTTCAGGTGTATATTCAGCCGAAATATTTGCCATTTCCTCTTCATTAAGCCAACTTTCTCCCAGCGCAATAAGCTGGCGCGGATATTTTACAGCCATTCCTTTAGTACCCTTCACAAGATGTATCCTCGAATATGGCTGTTCCGACGACACATCGTGCTGCACCATTATAGTCTTCCCGAGAGCCGTTCTGATTATGGTGGTGTTAAAATTACCACGGAAGTCGGAGCTTTTCCATTTTTCGTAGAAGGGATCTTTTGAAACCAGTTCCATTTCTTTGGGCTTCATCGAAAAGTCATTTGTCGAAACTGATGAAAGATAATCCAGCCTGTCACCTCTGTTAACATTCAGTATCTGGCATATAGGGCCCAGTCCGTGTGTCGGATACAGGTTGCCGTTCCTGGTTGCATTTTCCTGAAGTCTCCACATATCGGTGTATCCCCGGCCGGAAGGAGTCGAATCGTCGGCCTTGGTAAAGTTGCCCCCCAGCAGATTATGTATATAGGCTCCTTCTCCGTGAATAAGGTCACCGAACATTCCCTGCCTTGCCATATTGAGAGTAAGCAGCTCAAAGAAGTCATAACAGCAGTTCTCAAGCATCATGCAATGCTGCTTCGTCTTTTCAGAAGTCTCCACAAGCTGCCAGCACTCATCAACAGTTCTTGCGATGGGCACTTCGCATGCTACATGCTTGCCATGTTCCATTGCATAAACTGAATTCGGTGTATGAAGCACCCATGGCGTACATATATAGATAAGGTCCAGATCGGGCAACTCAACCATTTTCTTCCATTCATCTTCAGATCCGAAAAATTCCAGTGCTTCCGGTCTGCCTATATTGCTGAGATATTTTTGTGCACCTTTGACTGCAACTTCCCGTTTGTCGGCAAGGGCCCTGATCTCGACACCTTCAATCCTTGAAAGGCGCTGGACGGCACCACTGCCTCTGTCGCCCAGACCAAGCAGACCTACTCTTACCACCGGAAGCGGGGGTGCAGAATAACCCGACATATTGAACTTCTGTGTTCGTGCTTTTTTTACTGCTGCAAGGATCTCAGCCATATTTGATTCAGGCTCTTTTGGTGCACATCCCGGCATCATAGTGCCTGCAACAGCTCCTGCGCCTGCAAAAGCTGCTGTTCTGAGGAAATCACGGCGGTTGCTTTTCATGCTGAAATATTTTAATGGTTAATTCACAGGTTTGTCACCTGCAAAGTAATAAATATTTTGATTGCTGGTACTTTGAAAAGACGTAAGACGAAAGACCGAAGTTGAAAGTCGGAAGCAAGAGAAATAATTCGTTCCCTGGAAGAGTGGGTATCCTTGTGATTCCCCTCCTGGGAGGGGCCAGGGGTGGGTTATTTCAATCAGACTAATGATCCCTGTCTCTCCTCTTCCTGTATTTACCGATAAAATCATTAATTATGCTTCCTGCTAGAAGCCCGATCAGAGCGCCATAGAGTGTACTCCAGTACCACACTGATTTTATCGGACATGAACCAGAAAGGCAGCCGACATATTTCCAATAGAGAAATCCTCCCAGTGCTCCGGCGATGGTGAAGATTATCAGCAGTCTGTATTTTTTGATCAACTCCATAATTATATTTATTTACTTTTCAATCTCTGTTGTGTACTTCGTGCTTTGTGGTTGTCTTTTATTATTTACCACAAAGGATATCAAAGGTTTCACGAAGTCTCACGACGATATTATTTCTGAATATAATTTCTTTACATTTTTACTTTCACTATCCCATGTCAGGGTTCCGGAAGCATTAACAGCGTTTTGCCGTAATTTGTTCAGAAGTTCCCTGTCATCTCTCAGCTTCATTATCGCTGCCGCAATCTCTTCAACTGTTACCTGGGGTATTATAATGCCGCAGTCGTGTTCACCGATTATCCTGCTCACCTCAGGAAGGTCACCTGCTATTACAGGTATCCCGGCAGATATATAATCGAAAAGCTTGTTTGGAAGGCTGAAGCGATAGTTCAGGTTCGTATCCTTATCGAGCGTCACTCCTGCATCTGCCGACCGGGTATAACGCATCATCTCTTCCCATGGCATCGGAGGGAGAAATTTTATCCTGTCGTAACAATTCAGTACAATTGTTTTTTCCTTAAGATCATCAATAACGTCGCCCGAGCCGGCAATCAGGAGTGTAACTTTATCAAGCCTGCTTACTGCCTCCACCAGTTCTTCAGCTCCCCTGTCGATGTTTATACCTCCTCCCTGGAGTATTAAGAAAAGATGATCACGGGGAATACCGAGTTCATCACGGGAGAATGGACTGATATTATCAGATGATCTCGCACAGTTACGGACAACAACAGGTCGTTTGCCGTATTCATTATTATATATATCTGCTATTGAATCACTTACGGTCATGACATATTTTAAATGAGGGAATATTATCTTTTCGATCAATGTCCACACCCATTTTACAAAAGGCCGTTTCTGTATTTCCGGGACTCCCCTGAAATATTCATGAGAGTCGTAGACCAGTGGGATACGTTTAAGTATTGAAACCATAAAATTTGGCAGCAGGGTGTCCAGGTCGTTTGCAACGAGGATGTCGAAGCGATGAAAGAGAAGGTAGAAGAAGATCCGCACATTGATAAATTTGTAAAACAGAAAGCCTTTTTTAAAGAGCATACTGAATTTTTTTGTCCTGAAAGGAATCGAATCCTCAACGCAGCATTCCCTGAGGTGCCTGCCGATGATAGTAACATCACAATCCAGACTGCTAACTGTTTCAGCAATTTTCTGTACCCTCTGGTCGAAGCAGATGCAGTTTGTTACGCTGAAGGCGATTTTTTTCATGGAGTAAAAATAAGAAAAGTCTTGCAGTCTTGCAGTCTTGCAGTCTTGCGGTCTTGCAGTCTTGCAGTCATTAAGTTTTTCATATTAGCAGTAAGCTGCGAGCGTAGCCAATCTTACTACTTTTGTACAAGTTTTTCAACAAGTGCTCTCAGCTCGTCGATCTGCTGTTGTTGCGATTCGATCTCTTGTTGTTGTTCCTTTACCGCTTCCAGCAATACCACTGTCAGTTTTTCATATGACACTGATTTATAGTTTTGGTTATCAGTCCTTACAAGTTCAGGATATATTTTTTCCACCTCCTGGGCGATCAATCCGATTTGTTTTCCCTCTTCAAATCCCATCTGTGGAAATTCAGATGTTTTAAGATTATAGGATACAGGATTAAGTTTCTTTATCCCGGTCAGAGCATCAGTTATGGGAAAAATATTCTCTTTCCAGCGGATGTCTGAGCCTGTCCATGTACCCGAGCTACACCAGGCTGTACCCAGGACAGTAAGCTTGTATGAAGGTGAAGTTGTTCCGATGCCAACATTGCCACCATGTATTACTGTCAGAGTCTGTCCTCCGAGATATGTACTACCGTTAGCAAGGTTAAAACTGAATGGGCGCAGGTTATTCCAGCTTCCATCAGGATCACCTGCTGCCGTAACAAGCAAATAGAAGTCGGATCCGTCGTTCCTTACTATTGTACTGTAGCTCGAGCCTCTGATTCTAAGTCCGTTATATGTCCTTGAAGTAATTTCTCCGTTAACGTCAAGCGTATATCCCGGAGTATTTATCCCGATTCCAACAGCACCACTCTTAAGAACCGTAACAGCATTTCTTCTGATAATTGATGAACCGAGCTGGTAACCGTTTCCTATCATGAATAAAGGATCGGTTGATACCCACGAGTTTGTTGTTCCATTATCAGCATTCCATCTACCGATAGCAGTTGCCATGTAACTATACACATACAAATGATAGCCCAATGCAAATGACGATTGTCCGTAGGTTCTGTTTATCCGGCCGATAGCAAAAGAATTTGATTCACTGGCAGTATTTCCTGTTCCTATCGTAAGGGTTCCATTTCCTGATGATGTGTTTCCATACCCAATTGCCATTGATCCGCTTCCTGAAGCCAGGTTGGGTTTTTGATAGAGCATTAATGTTGGAGGGACTCCGTAGGCTCCCCAATGTCCTATCGATATGGTCCTATAATTAGTTGCTTTTGCCTTTTCTCCAATTGCCAGAGCGAAACGATCTCCTGAAGCTTCACTGGCCATCCCGATAGCTATATTTCCGCTACCGTTCATGGTTTTTGCTCCAAGGCCGAAGGCTATAGAATTCGTTCCTGCGGCTTTTGTGTAAGTGCCGGGGATAGAAAGCCCGGTAACAGTATCAATTTCAGCAGAACCGTATGCATAGTTTCCTGTGCCGTCGGCTACAGCACTATCCCCAAAAGCAAATGAAAATTGTCCAAGGGCAGATGCATTCCTTCCGATAGCAGTCGAGTAGCCACCCCTTGCAATAGCCTTATATCCCAACGCTTGTGAATAGTTCCCGATTGCCTTTGACTGATATCCGGATGCCCATGAATTGGTTCCCACACTGTCTTTCGATTCTATAAGTACATTCCCCGACCTGAAGGCTTCCTTGGCCGGATACCAAAGCACTCTTGCCTCTCCATTGATTGTCTCAGCATCAGATTTACCTGATACATTAAAATAATCACCGGTGATACCTTTCGTAAGGTCATAGCCCCCTACTGCAAAACCTCCCTTAAGCTTCTTCTCCTCAGGGTTGCTGTCGATATATATCCTTACACTATCGGCACTGACATCCAGGTAATTCTGAACTGTCCCTTTCGTCAGGTCAAAGCCCCCAACAGCAAAACCGCCTTTGAGCTTCTTTGTCAGCGGATTGGTGTCGAGATAGAACCTCACACTGTCCTTGCCAATGAACATGTATTTCGTCGACTCAGCTTTGTCGGTCCCAAAACCTCCTACCGCAAAACCTCCCTTCAAACCTTTCGCATCGCCGTCGGAAACATAGACTCTAACACCCTCATTGTACACTGCAAAGACAGTCTGCCCGGTCTTGTTCTTAACCTCGAACAGAGACTCTTCCATATTGTCTGTTTCTCCTGTAACTGTTAATCTCTTAACAGAACCTGCCAGATCTTCAGCTACCAGAGAATAGGGCACCGACCATAACCTCGTCACTCCCATCGTCTTCCAGCCGCTGTAGTCGATCTCCGTCTTTATGAATTTCGGACTGACACTCCAGTCAATATCATTGAAAAGAGGCACTGTACTGGATGCCTGGCGGGCTCCTTTGCCCACGACAAGATTTATCATACCCAGATTGTTGGTAACAACGTCCTGGTGAAGCTCCTGCCAGAGGATCGTCGTTCCCAGTGAATCGGACTGGATCGTGATCCTTACAGGCAGGGGGGTATTAACTATCGATGTTCCCGATGCGTCGCGGGCCACGGCCTGGTAGTTGAAGCCCTCCGGGGTCTGGCTCAGGGCAAAGGGCACAGGGCTCAGGGCCAGGAATACGACAAAAAATGAGAGTTTTGTTTTCATGACTGAAAGGTTTAATGGTGTAACGGCATAAAGGCGCAAAGGGTTTACGGCGTCAGACCAGTATTTTATAATAATTTAAAAACAACTAAATTTAAACCAGCAACCTGCAACCTGCAACCAGCAACCTGCAACCAGTAACTAATCTCTTATCTAGCAAGTTACGCCAAAAAATAGGCGAAGTCAAGTTTTTTTGACCAGTGTAACACAATGTATTATTAAGTTGGGAGTTGGCCAGCCTTCGCCAAGGCTTCGTCTGTCAAAGAAGTTGGAAATTGGAAGTTAAAAGGGAATTGGCAGTTGGAAAAAGAAGCTTATTTTTACGATGGAAAACCTATGATAATCCGAAAAAACATATCGCTGAAGCCTTTCAACACTTTCGGGCTTGATTACAAGGCCGCTACTTTGATCTGTACTACCACTGAAAGGGATGCAAAACAACTGTTCCGGAGTGAGGCCGGGCTTAACCAACCTCTTCTGATACTCGGCGGGGGAAGCAACATCCTATTTACTGAAGATTTCAGGGGCACGATCCTATCTCCCTGTTTCCTCAATATCAGGGTGGATAAGCTTGAAAAAGAACATGTTATAGTTTCTGCTGGAGCAGGTGTAGAATGGGATTCATTTGTGGAGTGGTGTGTTGCAATGGGATTCAGCGGGATAGAGAACCTGTCGGGGATCCCGGGGAGTGTCGGGGCAGTACCTGTCCAGAATATCGGAGCCTATGGCGTGGAAGCTAAAGAGACAATAGTTAAGGTGAGATGCATATCGATTCCTGAAGGAAGGGTCAAGCTATTCAGCAACAAGGAATGCGGATTCGGATACCGTACCAGTATATTTAAAACAACCCTTAAGGGTCAATATATCATCACGAGAGTCTATTTCAGGCTTGGCCTTAAATTCATCCCCCGGCTGGGATACGGATCTCTGAAACAGGAGGCTGAAGGATCCGGCAAACCCACATTGAAAAGAGTCAGGAATGCTGTTCTGAAAATCAGGAACAGCAAGCTTCCTGATCCGGAAGTCACAGGAAACGCAGGTAGTTTCTTCAAGAATCCGGTTGTTTCCGGATCATTTGCAGATATATTGAAAAAGGATTATCCAGGCCTCCCTCTATACGAAGATACATCCGGAGGCATAAAGGTTGCAGCAGGGTGGCTGATAGAGCAGTGCGGATGGAAGGGCAAAAGAATAGGTGATGCAGGTGTTCACAGCCATCAGGCCCTTGTTCTTGTTAACCATGGCAGGGCTTCGGGTATGGAGATATATAAACTTTCTGAAAAGATCAGGGAAAGTGTGAAAAAGAAATTCGGTATAAACCTTGAAAGAGAAGTTGAGGTGACAGGTATCATCTGAATATTCTTCTTCTATTAAGCTCCCTGTGATATTCTGCCGCATAGCGGTTATGCTCCGAAAGAGTACGCGAAAAATTATGGTATCCGGAAAAATCCGGTTTAGCTGAAAAATACAGAAAGTCATGTTTTTCAGCATTCAGTACAGCGTCAATTCCCGAAATGGATGGTGAATTTATCGGTCCCGGTGGCAATCCCCTGTATTTATACGTATTATATGGGGAGTCAATCTGCAGATGAGCCTTCAGAACACGGGTTATTCCAAAGTCACCATGAGCGAAAATCACTGTCGGATCGGCCTGAAGTGGTATTCCTCGACGGAGCCTGTTCAGGTAGACACCTGCGATACGTGGCTTTTCATCTGTTTTTGACGCTTCCTCATCTACGATCGAAGCCAGGACAGATACTTCCGGGGGAGTTAGTCCAATAGCAGCAGCCTGTGCTTTCCTCCCGTTATTCCAGAACTCATTGTACTCTTTCAGCATCCTCCTGTAAAATCCTTCAGCCGACGTATTCCAGAAAAACTGGTAGGTATTGGGAATGAAGACGGTCATGATGGTTTCTCTGGTAAAACCATCCTCCGAGTAGTTTTCAGGTTCAGAGAAGAATCCTGCAAGTTCTGCTGAGTCGGCCGACAACTGGCCGCCTATCTTTCCGGCCAGGTCGCTTATGGTTCTTATATTGTTAAAGGTAACATTCACCGGCATTTGCTCTCCCGAGCGAAGCAGGTCGATAAGACCTGTATAGCTGATATCTTCGTCTATGACAAATCTTCCCGGTTTTATAAGTGAAGGATAATGTTTCCTTTCAGCTATCCAGTTGAACACCCGGGGATGTTCAATAGTGAAATGAACTTTCAGGCTGTCCAGCACCTGTGTATATGAAGATCCTTCAGGAATATACAACGTTATTATTTCACCGTTGGTCCTGATATTTCTGGCAAATAACAGCCATATGGATAATGTGAAGCATGAAAATGCTGCTGTAAGTAACAGAGATGCAATGCCTGTCAGCTTCTTTTTTTTCATCCTGATGACAAGAGCTACAAATTTACTGAAATGTTCCTATTTTTACTGTTCTCAGATATTAAAACAAATTAAAATCATGAATATGTCAGTTTCAATGTTACTCATTATCATCGTTATCGGTATCATAACCGGAATAACGGCAGGAATGCTGGGGGTGGGAGGAGCAATAATAATGGTTCCGGCACTTATTTATTTTCTTGGATTCAGTCAGCACATGGCACAGGGCACCAGTCTTGCAGTAATGCTCCCGCCAATAGGTATCTTGGCCGCATACAATTACTGGAAAGCAGGCCATGTTGATTGGCGGATAGCTTTAATTCTTGCCGTTACTTTCATAATAGGGTCATATTTCGGATCGAAACTGGCCATCACCATGCCCCAGCATCTGCTTAAAAAGATCTTCGGACTGATCCTGTTGATTGTTGCCCTCCGTATGCTTATCTGGAAGTAGATACTGTTGATCAGTGTCGGGCAAAAAAAAGGGACGTTCCATAAACGTCCCAATATTCATATTTAAAACAGGAATTCTCAGAACATATATCCGATGCTCAGAAGGAATGCATTGGGCCTGTCATCCAGAGCCACATCTTCCAGTTTATTCTGGTATTTAGAAAGGCCGCCTTCATATCTCAGGTCGATAGTAAGTTTTTCGAAGAGATCCAGTCCCAGTCCTGCCTGATAGCCGAATGTCATAGCTGCATATACAGCTTCAACATCAGGATCTTCTATCAGATCCTTGGGTGAGCCTATTCTGACAGAACCAACAGGACCTGCATTGATCCTTACCGGGCCGAATTTAAGGCCAAGCATTACCGGGATGTCAAGACGGTTGAAAGCCTGTTTCACAGTCAGTGAGTCGGTAATTGAATTAACTCCGGAAAGAGTGTATTCATTCGATCGTGTGGAGAAAAGTACTTCCGGCTGAATAAAGAATTTGTTGAAAGTAGCTCTCAGGAAAAGCCCTCCATGTAATCCATAAGATGCTCCTTCTGCCTTATCGAGGAGGTACTCTGCACCACCGGAAGTGGTGATCTTCTTGGCATCTTCCATTGAGATTGAGTTGGTGCTTGCTCCTATTTTCAGGCCGAAATCAACCTGTGAGAAGAGAGGAAAGGCAATAAGCAATGCCATTGGGAGAACAAGTAGTTTTTTCATAATCCAGTTTTTAAGTTTCAAAAGATGTGTTAGTTAAAAGAACATTGACATTAATAAACATACATATAACGGAAATAAACACCAAAAGGTTGCAGTAAGATAAATATTTATTTTCCCCGGCAATACTGGTATGTCCTTTGACGCAGACATATTTTTCATCATAAAACGGACATTAATATAAGATAAAGTTAAAAGTTGTTAACTAAATTCAGAAGTTCAATTTACTTATGGAATATTATGATAATATTGAATTGCAAATTAATCAACCAAATTTCAAATCATGAAAAAGACTATTGTAATTCTGGCAGGTGTGCTGTTTCTGACCTGTAATCTTTCCGGGCAGGTCTCTCCTAAAGAGAAAGGACTTCAGAGCATCACCGTTGATGTCGTAAAAGGGCAGCTTGAATTCCTTGCTTCCGACTGGATGGAAGGCAGGGGAACAGGAGAAAGAGGTTCTTTCCTGGCAGCTGACTATGTGGCAAGCATGTTCAGGGTTTTCGGTGCAGCTCCGGCCGGTGATTATCAGATGAGAGGCAGGGGCAGGACGATGGTGGTACGCAGCCCTCAGGGACAACGGCCTCCCCAGCCCGACAAGAGTTACCTTCAGAATTTCACTCTTCTGGAGACGCAGCCAACAGGAGAATCTTCCTTCACTATCAAAAAAGGCGGAAGGGAATTTGTCTTCAGGGAAAATATCGATTTTTCAGTTTCAAGGGCAACAATGGACATAAAATTCGATGCTCCGGTGGTTTTCGTAGGCTATGGAATCCAGGACAAGGCAAACGGCATTGATGATTTTGCAGGAGTAGATGTAAAAGGAAAAGTTATTGTGCGGCTTAATGGTTTCCCCGGATACCAGGACACAAATTCACCCCTGTATAAAAAGCTTGTCGGCGAAAATGCACGCGCCCAGTACGAAATTCAGAGAGGTAAGACGGAAGCTGCAAGCCGCCTGGGAGTGCTGGGGATCATCGACCTTACGGTAAACAGGGATATAGCAAAGAACTGGGGTGTATATAAGTTCGACAATAATCCTGCATATGCCGAAAGCAGTCCGCGGACAAACTGGTTCCCCATGCGTCTCGACGGCAAAGAAATAAGCTCCAACCCAACAACAATAACCGTTACGGAGAGAGTATCCAATCTGCTCATTAAAGAAGGTGGCCTCGACATTGAAAAATACGAAAGTGATGCTGCTCAGGGCAGGATGAAATTTAAACCCGTCATTCTTCCTGGTGTAACATCGTCACTGAATGTTACTGTGAACACTAAAAGAATTAATGTAAGCAATGTAATTGCAGTTATTGAGGGTAAGAACCCCGACGAATATGTGG
The DNA here is from genome assembly GCA_016936435.1 of Bacteroidales bacterium. Lineage (GTDB taxonomy): Bacteria > Bacteroidota > Bacteroidia > Bacteroidales > VadinHA17 > LD21. The sequence continues at coordinate 5,603 of JAFGXX010000121.1, read as the reverse complement.
CTGTAGGCGCCCACATGGATCATATGGGTATGGACAGGGGCAAAATATGGAACGGAGCCGACGACAATGCTTCAGGAACAGTAGGTGTTCTTACCATCGCCAGAGCTTTTGCCATGAGCGGACAGAAGCCTGAGAGAAGCATAGTATTCTGTGCCTGGACCGGAGAGGAAAAAGGACTATTAGGATCGGAATATTTCACACTTTATCCTCCGCTTGGAAAAATAAGCGATTACAGATTCTACATGAATTTTGATATGATTGCCAGGGATGCCGTCAACGACACAGAAAAGAACATGGCCGGTATTACATATACAAAAGCATATCCAAAACTGGAGGAGATAACAAAAAAGGCGGTGGAACAGTACAAACTGAATCTTAACCTTAATATAAGGAGCAATGAAGCTCCCACAGGAGGCAGCGACTATACTGCATTTACTAATAACGGAATTCCCATCATAGCCTGGATGGCAGCCATGCATCCCGATTATCATCAGCCCTCAGACGAGGTGAGCCTTGTGAACTGGGCCAAGATGACGGATATTATCAAACTTGGTTATCTTCAGCTCTGGGAGGCTGCCAACGGCGAAATAAAATAGCGTTTAACATTCAGACACCTGTCTGAACGTAATAACGGCCGCTGTCAATGAGTATCATTCTGGTATTCGAGATAGCGGCTGTTTTTTCTCAGCTCAATAAAATCGTTCCCGGAATCCGTATATCCATATTCAAAACAATAATGAAACTTCTGTCCTTCTGACGTTTCAATTATATGGGTGAAGAAGTTGAAATTGTATCCAAGGGCGTACAGTGCATCCTTGTGAAATTTCGTTTTTCCTTCAGCATAAAGGTCGCCAAGGATGCGTCTGTTCTTTCGTAACAGACCGTGAACATTCCTGACAAAATTATTACTGTCGCGGTTAAGCCTGTTGTTGTAATTGTTCCTGCACTGATCGGAACAAAATTTTTTGTCGGTGCGGCCATGGATTTTAGCTCCACAGTCGAGACATTTCCTTTCCACAGCACTAATGTTTTGATAAAGATACAAAAAAACGTTTTCAAACGACTATAAATGATTGCTGTTCGTATATAAATGCTTAATAACCGAGACAGCTTTTCGCTAAGGTTTAAGTTTGTGATGAATATTATTTTATGTCTCACTAAAATACTAAAGTCATGAACAACATGAGAAACAGGGTGATGCTGATCGGAAACCTCGGGCTTGACCCCGATGTAAAAACGCTCGAGAGCGGGAAAAAAGTTGCAAAGTTCACCGTAGCAACGAATGACACCTACAAAAACGGTGATGGACAGAAGGTTGAAGAAACCACCTGGCATAATATTGTTGCCTGGAACGGACTTGCCGACACGGTTTCAAAATACCTTAAAAAAGGCAGTGAAGTTGCTGTTGAAGGCAGAATCGTTTACCGGACCTATGAAGACAAAAAAGGTGTAACGAAGAATGCAACTGACATTGTTATGACCAACCTTCTGATGCTCAGGTCGGGCAAAGGAAACGGAAAGGAAGAATAAATGTCGGTTCATTTCAGCTGCGTTTCCCGTGAAAGGCTGCCTGTAACAGGCGGCCTTTTCTGATATCAGGGTTGTGATGGTTTAAGAGCTGCAACAGTCCAGTTACGAAGAAAGCCCAGCACTTTCTTCTGGTTGTAACCTGCACCTTCTTCAAGCAATGCACTATCCTGAATATGAAGAACCTTGCCTGAACCATCAAGGATGATGAAAACAGGAAAACCAAATCTCTTCGGATTGCCAAGATATTCATTGGAGGCATCGTTCCTGTTTTCAGGACTGTAGTTTAGCTTAACCTGGATAAAATTATCGTTCATAAGCTTTGATATTTCCGGATCGCCTTTGCTGAAGCCATCAAATTTAATGCACCATGAGCACCAGTTACCTCCATATTGGATCAGAACATGTTTGCCGGCTGCCTTTGCAGTGGTTATCGCTTCAGTAATCTGTTTCATCCCGTCGAGAGACGGATCATACAGTTTGACCGCCTGCTGGCTGTATAATGCTGAGGTAAGTCCGATGAATGATATCATCATGGCTGATATAAAAATCAGTTTCTTCATATACTTTCTTTACTATTAAATCCGGGGTGAAATATAGACAAATTTTTCAATTCGATTCTGTAAATGTCCTTCCTGCCCTCAGTGCCCTTATATTGATCCCGACTATTTCCTCACCTTTACGCATAAAGAGTTTTTTTACTGAATTTTCGAGACTGTTGAACGGGACACTGATGAATGGTGAGGCGGCACCCAGAACAACAATATTGCCGGCTCGTGCCGATCCTGCTTCCCTGGCAATAGTTTCCGCATCAATAATTATATGGTTTTTTATCTTCCGGATCTCTGAAAGCAAATCTTCAACCGGAGGATAATCGGGAATGTTGATGTATGGTGAGGAGTTTGTTACAAGCCATCCGTTTAAGGAGAGCCATGGAAGATAGCGAAGGGCTTCCATGGGTTCAACTGAAATTATGAGGTCTGCCTTCCCCAGTGGGATCAGGTCGGAGGCAACAGGTTTATCAGACAGCCTGAAATGTGACTGGACATCACCGCCTCTCTGGCTCATACCGTGGACTTCAGATTGTTTAAGATGTAGTTTGTTCTCAACAGCAGCCAGACCAATTGCAGCAGCAATTGATAAAATCCCCTGTCCGCCAACACCTGATAAAATTATGTCGTTCTTCATTGCAATATGTCGTTTCATTAATCTGAAGTTCCTGATTTTTTCCTTTGTGAAGCGGTCTGAATACATTCTCTTGAAGCGATTACAACCGACACTCCCCTGTACTCAAATTCCTCCTTCATGATACGTACATTTTCTTCATGGTTCTTACGTAAAGGAACCATCAGCCTTATGTGCTGTGGGTCTACACCAATGCCTGCTACAATCTTTTCAAGATGTCCTGTGGCCTGCGATTTCTGTCCTCCTGTCATGCCGGTAGCTGAGTTATCGCTGATGATGATGGTTACAGGTGATTTTTTATTAACCGCATCCAGCAGTCCTGTCATTCCTGAGTGGGTAAAGGTTGAATCGCCTATGACTGCCACTGACGGAAAGAGTCCTGCATCTGCTGCTCCCACTGCCATGGTAACAGATGCACCCATATCGACGCATGAATTTATGGCATTATACGGAGGAAGAGCACCGAGGGTATAACATCCTATATCGGAAAATACTCTTCCCGGACCAAATGGTCTTATAGCTTCTATAAGTGCATTAAACATATCGATATGACCGCAACCCCTGCAAAAAGAGGGTGGCCGCAATCTTACACCAGCAGGGACATCTATCCCTTCGGCAACCGGCATACCCAGAGCTTTTGCAACGACAGCAGGAGTCATTTCCCCGTCACGGCGAATTGTGCCGTCAAGTTTTCCCATTATTCTTTTACCACTGTCGAGGTATCCTCTCATCAACTCTTCAATAACAGGGTATCCTTCTTCCAGAACCAGTAGTTCCCTGCATCGTGAGACAATATCCTTTACAATATCTCCCGGAAAGGGATAGGCAGCTATATGGAGCACGGGAAAATCCAATTCACCCTCTCCTGTATTTTCAATCAGATAGTTATATGCTATACCGCAGGCAATTATGCCCAGTTCTCTTTTTTTCCCGTCTCTGAAGACATTATATTTTGCTATACGGGCATCGTATCTCAGTGTTTCGTACGATTCCAGCAGTGCCCTGTACTTTTTTCTGGCCAGTGAAGGTAAAAGGACAAACTGAAGGGGATCAGCAGGAAGTAACAGAGGTTTCAGCGGTACGCGGTCGCGTTTAAGTTCTACTGCCGACCGGGAATGTGCCAGCCTCGTAGTAATCCTGAGCAGTACGGGAGTATTGTATTTTTCAGATAGTTCAAATGCATCAAAAACCATGTCGTAGGCTTCCTGCTGATTTGTGGGTTCGAAGCATGGAACAAAGGCGAACTTCGCATAGAATCGGGAATCCTGTTCATTCTGTGATGAATGCATCGAAGGGTCGTCGGCCGAAACAACAACAAGGCCACCGTTCACACCTGTCAGCGCCGAATTAATAAAAGCATCGGCTGCCACGTTGAGACCTACATGTTTCATCGCCACCATCGCCCTTTTTCCGGTATACGACATACCCAAAGCTGCTTCCATTGCAGTCTTTTCATTGGCTGACCACTCCCTGTGAATATTAAGTTCGGCAGCAGAGGCCGATGATTGTACATATTCCATAATCTCAGTCGACGGAGTACCCGGATATGCATACATACCACTCATTCCCGAATCAATTCCGGCCTGTGCTATTGCTTCATCACCCAAAAGCAGTTTCCTGTTCATATTATGATCTTTTTTTAACCTTCTTAAAAATATTAAAATTTGGTTAAATGTTTTAACGTTATATACAATAATGTTTACTTTGTGGACAATTAGTTTTGAAATCCGCTATTTGCCGACTTTTGAAGAGATTACTTAATACTGCGTTTATCCTTTTTGTTTTTATACTGCCTGTCAGATCCCAGATCAACGGAATTGAAAGATTTGTACAACTCAGCGGAATAATAACAGATTACTTGGCACAGCCTGTACCCGGAGTTGCAGTGGTTTCAAGGAAACTGCAGAGGGCTACCATAAGTGAAAGGACCGGGATATATTCAATAACGACGACTCCGGGTGACACGGTGTTCTTCAGGGCAATCGGATATAAAAGATATCATACCGTGATCCCTGAAACGTATGATGAAAGACACTGCAAGGCTGATATTATTCTTGAAATTGACACCATATCTATTGATGAGGTTACCATCCTGCCCTGGAGGACTTACAGCGAATTTATTGCCGACGTTACAAGGGAAAAACCGAAGGACCCGATAGCTGAATATATGAATGAGAACCTTGCCTCTATCTATGTCTCAATAGCAAATGATGCAGCTACCGGAATTTCGCCTGAAGCCGGATACAAATACGCCATGGAACAAAATTTCTCCGCCATGGCAACCAGAAACATGTTTCCTGTAAATAACCTTCTGAATCCCTTTGCCTGGGCCAAATTTGTCAGCGAGATTAAAAACGGTCTGTTAAGAAACAAATCGTACAAGAAGCCTGAACCTGCAAAAGTTGCCAGAAAAAGAAAGAAACCGAAAAGGAACTGAAAGCCCTGTTTTATAACTTTGCAGAGAATGAAAAAAAATGAGGGCAGACTGGTCGGGATACTGGGAACTGTGATCTTTCATCTGATCGCAGCTATAATTTTTATGTCATTCAAGCTAAGGTCTGTGACGGTTGAAAGAAAGGATGATTTCAGTATTGAGTTCATCGAAATAGAACAGGACAAGGACGAGGATCAACTTATAGAATTACCCGTTTCTCCGATTGAGAAGATATTGCAGGGCGATGAAGAAATGCTCAATATTGCCCGTAACCTGGCGAACAGGCCGGAGGTTAATATTGATCCTGATGACTATATCGACATGGTCAAGGATGAGCTTATTAAGGACGGCAAACTCGATGAGGACAATTATATAGATGAGCAGAAAAGGCTGGATGAACTTAAGGGCGAAGAGAACATCGCCATGGAAGACACCCGGATGAAAGAGGAGAAACCGG
>JAFGXX010000120.1 GCA_016936435.1 Bacteroidales bacterium | reverse complement strand
TTTTTTCTTTCTGAGAGAGATATACAATTTCCGGAGGACCAAGGGCATGAAGCTTCAGTGAGGGGTAAAGAGTCTTCAGCTTTCCGAAGAGCCCGGTATAAAAATCCAGCCCCAGAGCCGGGTTCATGCCGCCCTGCAGAAGAAGCTGATCCCCTCCAAGAGCAAAGAGTTCGTCTATCTTTGTCCTGTATTCTTCAATGGTAGTTATATAAGCATCGGGAGAACCTTTCTGACGACTGAAATTACAGAACAGACACTGTGAAAAACATATGTTCGTTATGTTCACATTCCTGTCTATCATCCAGCCTGCATGCCTGCCGGGAACATGTTTCTGCCTTAGTTCATTTGCAACGAACATAAGTTCCTCAAGAGGGGCATTGAGATAAAGATACTCACCTTCATCAACCGTAAGGGGAGCCATTAAAAGGGCTTTATCAAACAATGCATTTAAAGTCATGGTTTAACTTTACCGTAATCGTTTTCAGTAATGGCAAAGGTAAGCTTTTGAACCTTACACAATCAATTATTTGATTAACTTTAAACCCTTGAATTTTATAGTCCCGCCTATGAAACCTGTAGTTCAGCATATTTCGCAAATATCTCCTGATCAGTCGGTTGTATGCATAGTTGAAAAGAATGAAATTCCTGCTTTTCTGAAGCTGACCACAGCGGAAAAAGAGTATGCATTACGAAAACTCCGGGAAGAAGAGGAGACAGTGTTCATCAACTCCTATTTCAAATGCACCTACCTGATAAAACTGAAAAAAAGTATTGAGCACTACCGTAAAAGGGAGGAGATCCGTAAGGCAGCAGCAGCATTAAAGAAGCTCATAAGGTCTAATAATCACGATGAACTAGTAATCTCTTCGGGTACGTCTGATAAGGAGGCTGTTCTGGATTTTGCTGAAGGACTTCTTCTTTCTGTCTATTCGTTCGATAAATACAGAACCGTCGATGATGAAGAAGAAAAATATCATTACCCTTCCAGGCTGCTTCTGCATGGTGTTACAGGAAAGGAAGGGATACAATGGCTCACTGATCTTACTGATGCAGTATGGCTTGTGCGTGACCTGATAAATGAACCTGTAAACCATCTTAATGCCCTGGCACTGGCAGAAGCCGTTGCCAGTACCGGCAAAAAGGCGGGTTTCAGGACAGAGGTTCTGACCAAAGGTAAGATAGAAGCTCTTAAGATGGGCGGACTACTGGCTGTTAACAGGGGTAGCGTTGATCCTCCCGTATTCTGTATCCTTGAATGGAAACCCGGAAAACCAGTTAACAGTTCTCCGCTTGTACTTATCGGGAAAGGTGTCGTTTACGACTCAGGAGGTCTGAACATTAAAACCGGTGACTACATGGCCCAGATGAAAGGCGACATGGCAGGGGCGGCAGCTGTTACCGGTGTGTTCCACACTGTGGCAAAATCGAAGCTTCCGCTTCATATCATCGGTCTCATACCCGCAACCGATAACCGTCCGGGCGGAAATGCCTACACACAGGGGGACATCATTACGATGTACAATAAGATGACTGTTGAGGTAGGTAATACCGATGCCGAAGGACGGCTGATACTTGCCGATGCCATAAGCTATGCAGCCAAATACAGGCCTATGCTGATAATAGATATCGCCACGCTGACCGGCTCGGCAGCGATGACCTTCGGGAACCAGGCTATAGCCATGATGGGCAATGCCGACAGGAAATTTGTTAACCTGCTCGAGGAATGCGGCAGGGAAGTATATGAAAGAGTTTCAGAGCTTCCCTTCTGGGAAGAATATGGCGATATGATCAAATCAAAGATTGCCGACGTGAGAAACGTGGGTGGCAGGGAAGCAGGTGCTATAACGGCCGGTAAATTCCTGGAGAAGTTTAGTGAATACCCGCTTATACATCTCGATATTGCAGGAACAGGTATTCTGAAAAAGGACGATCATTACAGGCTCAGAGAAGGCCCTGGTTCAGGAGTAAGGCTTCTGTCGGAATTTGTCAGGAGACTTTCGAAAGAATATAATAAACTGAAGTAGAAGTATGGAAGAAAAACAAATAATTGCCGGAATATCACATGGCGATATTAACGGCATCGGGTATGAGGTTATAATAAAGGCACTCATGGATCCGGTGATAAATGACTTTTGTGTTCCTGTTGTATACGGTTCTCCCAAGGTGGCTGCATATCACAGGAAGGCGCTTAACATAGTGAATTTCAGCTTTAACAACATAAGGACACCCGAGGAGGCAAATCCAAAAAAGGCAAACCTGATAAACTGTCTCGATGATAATGTAAGGGTCGAACTTGGCAAGTCGACTCAACAGGGGGGCGAATCGGCTTTTATCTCGCTCGAAAGGGCAGTTGACGATCTTAAGGCACATAAACTTGATGTCCTGATAACAGCTCCGATTGACAAGAATAATATTCAGTCGGAAAAATTCAGCTTCAAAGGGCATACGGAATACCTGAGGTCAAAGGCGGGAGTGGCAGAAGCACTCATGTTCATGATAAGTGAAAACATGAGGATAGGTTTTGTGACAGGGCACCTGCCAATCCGGGAAGTTGCCGATGCCGTTACAATCGATTCCATTGTCAGCAAGATCAGGATCATGAACAGGTCGCTGATAACCGACTTCGCGATCCGTAAACCCAGGATAGCCGTACTGGCTTTAAATCCCCATGCTGGTGACAATTCACTTATTGGCGATGAAGAGGTAAATGTTATAATACCGGCCCTGAACCAGGTGGAGAAGGAAGGTATTCTGGCTTTCGGTCCATTCCCCGCCGACGGATTCTTCGGCGCAGGCGATTTTTCAAAATTTGATGCCATTCTGTCAATGTACCACGATCAGGGACTGTCAGCATTCAAGGCTCTCGCTTTTGATTCGGGTGTAAACTATACTGCAGGACTGCCCTTTATCAGGACATCTCCTGTTCACGGAACTGCCTATCAGTTAGCAGGTAAGGGTGAAGCTTCTGAAAAGTCTTTCCGCGAAGCCCTATACCTGGCATGCTCAATTTACAAAAACAGGAAGCTCTATGACGAGATTACAAAGAATCCGTTAAGGCACCAGGACATTGAGGTTCATTCCGACAAAGTTGATGAGCTGCCACCTGATATTTATAATTCTGAGACCCACTTATGATAGATTACATAAAGGGAAATATTACCGGTATCACACCTGCCTGTCTTACAATTGAAACAGGCGGGATTGGTTATTTCATAAACATCTCACTTACCACATTCACACGGCTTGAGGGTCACTCTGAGTATAAAGTACTGGTGCATGAGGTAATAAGGGAAGATTCTCATCAGCTCTTCGGTTTCGCCGAAAATGAAGAGCGTGAAATATTCAGACTGCTTATTTCTGTTACAGGAGTTGGAGCAAACACGGCCAGAATGATGCTATCTTCACTCAGTCCGGGAGAGATCCGGAAGGCCATTGCAGATGCCGACGTCAACCTTCTTAAAAGTATTAAGGGTATAGGACTCAAAAGTGCCCAGCGGATAATCGTTGACCTGAAGGAAAAGATCGGGAAACAGGGCCCTTCGGATGAGATTTTTACTGTTTCGGACAATACAAGACGTGATGAGGCGTTATCAGCTTTAGTAATGCTTGGGTTTGCCAAAGGCGCTGCGGGTAAGGTACTTGACAAGATCGTAAATGAAGAAGGCGGACTTACTGTTGAGGACCTTATTAAGAGAGCGCTTAAGAACTTGTAATACAGAATATAAGCCGGGTTGGGATCAGGGAAATCATATAGAAATCTTCTGCTATCTTTTTATCTTGCTCTTACGGTTTCTCTTTTTCTGAAACCACAGGAAGCATTATGTCAGCTTACAGGTAATCTTCAGCAGCAGGATACAACACGGAAACCGGTTCTTAAACTCGACGATGTCCCGGCCATACCCTGGGAGACACAGCGTAAATCTCCTCTCTTCCTCAGTAACCCATCCAACTTTAAAGAGGATGTCGTTTATGATCCCGAAAAGAATGAATATGTTATTTACAGGAAAATAGGATCGCTCGACTACCGCCCCCCCGTGCACATGAATCCTGAAGAGTTCAGGAAGTACGAGTATGGAAGGGCTATGCGTGAATACTGGAATTCAAGGATAACAGGCGAAGAGGCAGGTTTCAGATCGACACTTATACCTCAGATAGAGGTAGGAGGAGCCGCCTTCGATAAAATATTCGGCAGTAATATAATTAATATTATTCCCCAGGGATCAGCAGAGCTCATCTTCGGAGTAAATATCTCGCACACCGAGAACCCGATATTGTCGGAGAAACTCAGGACAATTCCCACTTTCGATTTCAAGGAGAAAATACAGATGAATGTCACCGGTACCATCGGCGACAAAATGGAGCTTGGAGTAAACTACAACACCGATGCCATGTTCGAGTTTGAAAACCGGACCAAGCTGCAATATTCGGGCAAGGAAGATGAGATCATTAAAAAGATAGAAGCGGGAGATGTTACCCTTCCGCTGAAAGGGACGCTCATAACGGGCAGCTACAGTCTGTTTGGTCTGAAAACTGAAATGCAGTTCGGCAAGCTCACCGTTACCACCGTGCTTTCCCAGCAAAAGGGGGAAACATCGGTTATTCAGGTGGAGGGAGGTGCACAGCAGACAAGCTTCGATATATTTGCCGATGAGTATGAAGGAAACCGCCATTTCTTCCTGTCGCAGTATTTCAGGGATATCTATGACGATGCACTGAAGACTCTTCCAATAGTAAGTTCCGGCGTCAACATTGAAAGGATAGAAGTATGGATCACAAACAAAACAAGCCGTTTTGAGGAAGCCAGCAACAGGAATATAGTAGCTTTCATGGACCTGGCTGAAAACAGAAACCATATCTTCAACAGTGTTCCTGATTTTCAGGCTCCTGCGGGCGCTCCGTTTAATCCCGACAACAGTACGAACAAACTGTATGATGCCCTGAATTCAACATATTCAGGAGTGCGTGATGTAGACCAGGTTACCAACACCTTTGATCCTCTGTATCCCGGATTTCAGATAGGACGCGATTTTGAGAAAATTGAGAATGCAAGAAGACTCAACGAAAGAGAATTTTCCGTAAACAAACAACTGGGATACATTTCCCTGAATACAGCCCTTAATACTGATGAAGTTCTGGCTGTGGCTTATGAATATACTCTCAACGGCAAGGTCTATAAAGTAGGTGAATTCTCTACCGACGGCATCACTGCACCCCAGACTCTCGTTCTTAAGCTAATTAAGGGAACCACTCTTTCACCACGGGTTCCCACCTGGGACCTTATGATGAAAAATATTTACGCGCTTGGTTCCGGACGACTCGACAGAGCTGATTTTCAGCTTAATGTGCTCTATCAGGATGATAAGACCGGCAATTCAATAAATTACCTTCCCGAGGGGAACCTTCAGGATAAGATACTTCTGCAGGTTATGGGACTCGATTACCTGAATTCACAGTCGGACAGGGAGCCTGACGGTTACTTTGATTTCATTGAAGGGGTAACAGTAATGGTCGACAGGGGTAAGATAGTGTTTCCGGTCTTAGAACCTTTCGGCAGCCATCTTCGAAAGGTAATCAACAACGATGTTCTGGCAGCCAGGTATGTTTTTCAGGAGTTGTATGACTCTACCCAGACCATCGCACGGCAGATGGCTGAAAAGAACAAATTCCTTCTCAACGGTGTATATTCATCGGAGTCAGGTTCCGAGATTCAGCTGAATGCAGCAAATATACCGCAGGGTTCTGTTGTTGTTACTGCCGGGGGAGTGACGCTGACAGAAAACACTGATTACACCGTCGATTATAACATGGGAACGGTAAGAATAATAAATTCCGCACTCATAGAATCCCAGACACCTATCCAGGTTTCGCTCGAGAGCAACCAGTTTTTCGGATTTCAGACAAAGACACTGCTTGGTACACATCTAAGTTACAGGTTCTCAGATAATTTCGACATAGGAGGTACCATACTCCATCTTAATGAGAGGCCATATACCCAGAAGGTTAACTTCGGAGAGGAGCCTATATCAAATACTATCTGGGGGTTAAATACGTCTTACAGATCAGAATCACAACTGCTTACAAAGATTGTTGACAAGATACCCTTCCTTGAGACCAAGGCACCGTCGGCAATTACTTTCTTCGGTGAGTTTGCCAATCTCATCCCGGGACATTCCCGCGCCATCTCAAGCGCAGGGAACTCCTACATCGACGACTTTGAGGCGAGCGAGATACCTCTCGACCTTAAATCATTCAATTCATGGACACTGGCCAGCATACCCCAGGGGCAGGACCTGCTTTTCCCTGAAGCGAGGCTTAACAACAACCTGGCCAGCGGTTTTAACAGGGCAAAGATGGCATGGTATGTAATCGATCCCATCTTCCTTCGCAATGGTTCATCAACTCCCGATCATATAAAGAGAAACCCTGACGAACAGTCGAGCCATTTTGTGAGAGAGATTTTCGAGACAGAGATCTTCCCGTATAAGGAAAGCCCCAGCGGGATACCGACAAACATCACGGTGCTTAACCTTGCATATTATCCGGGGGAGAGAGGCCCGTACAATTTCGACACAGAGCCCGGTCTGTATTCGGCAGGTATAAACTCCGACGGTACTCTCAACGACCCGGCTTCGCGCTGGGGAGGTATCATGCGGGAGGTTCTTACCAGTGATTTCGAAACAGCCAATATCCAGTATATCAAATTCTGGATTATGGACCCGTTTGTTGAAGACCCTGAACACGAGGGAGGCGACCTCTATATAAACCTCGGCAATATCTCGGAGGATATCCTGAGAGATTCGAGAAAAAGTTTCGAGAACGGTCTGCCGGGAACACCATCACCTGTTAACATCGATACTACCGTGTGGGGACGGGTTCCGACAGTACAGTCAGTAGTAAATGCTTTCGATAACGACCCGGAATCGAGACGTTACCAGGATGTGGGTTTTGATGGTCTGAGGACTGAAGATGAACAGAGCTTTTTCAGTGATTTTGTACAGAAGGTAGAGCCTCTCACCGACGAGGAAGCTTTTCAGGAGATACTTAAAGATCCGGCAGCTGATAATTTCCATTATTTCAGAGGGTCGGACTACGATTTTCAGCAGCTGGGTATTCTTGAGAGATATAAGAAATACAACGGACCTGACGGCAATTCACCAACATCCGAAATGTCGGACGAATCTTATCCCACCTCTTCGACGACACTTCCCGACATGGAGGATATAAACCGCGACAACACTCTCAGTGAAACGGAAAGTTACTACCAGTACAGGGTAAGTATGAGGCCTGGCGATCTGGCTGTCGGGAGGAATTATGTCGTTGACGAAATAGAATATGAAGCCACTTTTGCAAACGGAACAAAATCGAAAGTGAAATGGTACCAGCTAAAGATCCCGATAACAGATTACCAGAAGATCGTCGGAAACATCAGTGATTTCAAGTCGGTAAGGTTTATGAGATTGTATGCACGGGATTTTACAAAACCGGTTATAATGAGGTTTGCAAAACTTGACCTGGTAAGGGCTGAATGGAGAAAATACAATCTCACTTTCATGGAAGGAGGAGAGAGGGTTACTGTGCCGGAAGCTGCCGACGGAACCTTCGAGATAAGCTCTGTAAGTATCGAGGAAAATGCAGGCAAGGAACCTGTCAATTATGTGCTTCCTCCCGGTTTCACGAGGATAACAGATCCTTCCAATCCACAGTTAAGACAGCTCAATGAGCAGTCGATGGTTCTGAAGGTTCAGAACCTCGAGGATGGTGATGCCCGTGCTGCTTTCAAGAATGTAAACCTCGATATAAGGCAGTACCGTAATCTCAGGATGGAAGTTCATGCTGAAGCACTTCAGGGTCAGGTCCTCAACGACTATGAGCTGACAGCATTCATAAGGATAGGTTCCGATTACAGGAGTAACTTCTATGAATATGAGATACCTCTGAAACTCACTCTTCCCGGGCGTTATGACAACAAGTCGGATGAATCGAGAGCTTTGGTTTGGCCTGAGGAAAACAGCTTTAACATCGACCTTTCAGTATTGCAGGAAGCCAAACAGGAGCGTAACAGAAAAATGATGGAACCCGGTTCTTCGCTCAGTGTGTCGGATGTTTATGTCTACATGCACGAGGGTCACAGGATTTCGGTTTCGGGGAATCCAAACATGAGCAATGTAAAGGTCATTATGGTAGGTGTAAGAAACCCTATAAAGACCCGTAACCCTTCTGTTGATGACGGGTATCCAAAATGGGGAGAGGTGTGGGTTAATGAGCTGAGGCTTAGTGACTTCATCGAAAACGGAGGTTGGGCTGCCAACGCTCATCTGCAGGCCCGTCTGGCCGATTTCGGAACAATAGACATGGTTGGCCAGACAAGTACACCGGGTTGGGGAAGCATAGAAAAGAAGGTGAATGAAAGGAGCAAGGAGCAGGTTGTAAAATACGACCTTTCATCGACCCTGGAATTCGGTAAATTTTTCAATGAAGAACTGGGTGTGAGGCTGCCCCTTTACATGGGTTATTCGGAAACGAGAATAAAACCTCAGTATAATCCTCTCGATCCCGACATATTCCTTTCTGATGCCCTGAAAAACTCAGCAGGCGACAGGGAAAGAGATTCGATAAGAGCTATTGCCGAAGATTTTGCAAGAAGAAAGACCCTGACTGTAAGCAACGCCGGTATAACAAAAAGAGGGGAGAAGCCTCGTCCCTGGGATCTTGCTAACCTGAGTGTAAATTATACATACAATGAAGTTTACAGGAGCGACACCAAAACCGAGATCGACCTCGAAAAGAACTACCGGGGCGGCATAACCTACGATTACCAGAGTAATCCCAAGAATGTGATGCCCTTTAAGAATGTCAGGTTCCTCAGTTCACCTGTTTTCAGGGTGATCAAGGATTTCAACTTTTACATTTTCCCGAGGAGTATTTCTGTCAGGACTGATATAAGCCGTTATTACAACGAGATAAAAACACGTAACATCAACAATCCTTATCTCAGGATCACCCCCACTTTCAGGAAGGATTTCGAGTGGAGCCGGATCTACGATTTCAAGTATGATGTTACCCGTCAGCTTAAAGTCGATTTCACCGCTACCAATCTTTCAAGGATAGACGAACCCGAAGGGGGCGTTGACAGGGAAAGGTACGGGAATACCTACGACTTATGGCGTGATTCAGTGATGAATAACATCCTTAATTTCGGACGCAATACCAACTACAATCATTTTCTGAACCTGACCTACACGCTCCCGGTAAACAAGCTGCCTCTGCTTTCATGGATCAATTCCAATCTTCGCTACGGTTCGGATTACACCTGGCTTGCAGGTCCTGTTTATCCTGACAGCATGAACATCAACATCGGCAATTCGATAAAAAACCATAATGAACTTACTTTTACAGCACAGGGTAATCTTGCGTCCTTATATTCAAAAGTAGGCTTCCTCAAGAAGATAGAAAACAATACCAGGCCCGATGCAAGGGCACGTATGCAGAAGGAGACCAGAACGGTAACCTATACAAGGGAGAATGTTAACCTGAGGGAAAATATCGTCAGGGTGATAGTTCACAGCCTGAAAACGCGTGATGTAAAGGTGACGGTCACAAAAAAGAACGGTGAGACCGTTAAAGGAAAGGTCGACATCATAAATGAAAACCGTGTCAATTTCATCCCGGCTGAAACGGCCGAAGCAGTTACTTTAAAAGTTGACGGTCAGGTTCCTGTTAAGCGAAGCCCTTTCACCGTAACAGGAGAGTACCTGGTAAGAGCGCTGATGGGGGTGAGGAATGTGAGTCTGACACTCACTTCTTCGCAGGGACAGTTTCTTCCCGGCTACATGCCGGATACAAAATATGCAGGTATGTCGGAATATGACGATGCTCTGGCTCCGGGATGGCCCTTCATACTAGGGTACAGCGATACTAAATTTTTTGACAGGGCGGCTCAGAACGGGTGGCTTTCAAAAGATTCGCTGCTTAACACTCCGGCAACAGCTTCAACACGTTTCGACATATCGGCACGCAGTATGGTGGAGCCTTTTCCGGGGATGAGAATAGATGTCAATGCCGACAGGAGGTTCCAGGAGGTAATGAGCGCATATTATATTGCAGATATTAACGGCAATTATCCCGACAGCACACGAAACAGGCTGGTGAACGGAAACTTTTCAATATCAGTGATATCATGGGGTACGGCATTTGAAAAAATATCGAAGGACAACGAATACCTGTCACCCACCTTCGAGGCTTTCAAGGAGAATCTTATCATAATTTCCGAAAGGCGGGCGTCTGAACGCAGGGCAATAGATCCATCCTATGATCCCGATACCGACCCGCTTACCGGGGGTCCGATAGAAGGACCTTTTAAAAACGGTTACGGGATGACCTCAAGAGAAGTTTTGATTCCTGCTTTCATTGCTGCCTATACAAAATCAGATCCCCACAGGGTGACTCTCGAAACTTTTCCTTCAGCCCTGCGGATGATGCCAAACTGGAGGCTTCAGTTCGACGGGCTTTCAAGATTCGCTTTCATTCAAAGATGGTTCAGGTCAATTAACATTTCGCATCAGTACCGCAGTACATACCAGATAGGGAACTATACCACCAACCTCAATTTTTCGGCAGGCAATGACGGGCTCAGCACTATCCGCGATCTTCAGAATAACTTTATTCAACAGTACGAGATAAATGTTGTATCGATAAATGAGCAGTTCAGTCCTCTTATCAATGTCGACATGAACTGGAAGAACAGTCTTACCACGCGTTTTGAATGGAAGAAGCAGAGAACGGTATCACTTAATCTGACGAGCAACCAGATTGCCGATGCAAGGGTTAATGAACTCATTGTCAGTGCCGGATACAGGTTTGATGATGTAAGGATAGCTATCAGGACGGGGGGTACGCAGAAAACTTTCAGGAGTGACCTGAACATCAGGCTCGATCTGTCGATACGCGACGATAAAACTGTAGCGAGGAAGCTTGTTGAAAATGTAAACCAGCCTGTTGTGGGGCAGAAAAAATTCTCGGCAGGTCTTACTGCCGATTATGTTCTGAGCGACAGGTTCAATCTCCAGATATTTGCCGACCATACCATGAACAATCCTTTTGTGGCAAATACATTTCCCACATCAAATACAAATGTCGGATTCAGTCTTAAATTTACACTGGTTCAGTAAAAGTTCTTTCGCTTGTACGTATTTTTATTCAGATGTTTTAATCTTTTATGAGAGCTTTCATCATCCTGTAAACCTTTAACCGGAAAAAGAATAATAGTAATTAGTATGTTCAGGAGTTTGAAAAATTCTCTATTTTTGAGATGGTTTCTGTTTTATAGTTTTACTTTAAACATACATATATGAACGTACCTGAGAACCTGTATTATACAAAAGACCATGAATGGCTGAGAACCGAAGGAGATACAGCTTATGTGGGAGTCACCGACTTTGCCCAGGGAGAACTGGGTGATATAGTGTTTATTGAAATTGAGACACTTGGTGAAACTCTCAGCAAAGAAGAGGTTTTCGGCACTATCGAGGCTGTGAAAACAGTATCTGATCTTTTCATGCCCGTAGGCGGAGAGATACTTGAAGTCAATCCTGCCCTGGCTGATTCTCCCGATCTCGTAAACAAAGATCCTTACGGTGAAGGATGGATGGTAAAGATAAAAATTACGGATCCTGCCCAGGTAGGCGAACTTTACGATGCAGAGAAATACAAGACTCTTCTATAAGGTCTTTTTGACTTCCACTTCCTGGTAGCCTTCAATAATATCTCCGACTTTCAGGTCGTTGAAATTATGTACGTTGAGGCCGCATTCATAACCTCCGGTCACTTCTTTCACATCGTCCTTGAATCTCTTGAGTGATCCCAGTTCACCGGTGTAGATGACTATACCTTCACGGATAACACGTATTTTTGTGTTTCGTGTTATTTTACCTTCCTTCACATAACATCCTGCCACAGTTCCCACCTTGGTGACCTTGAACAGATCCCGGATCTCAAGAGTGGCCACTATCTCTTCCTTGACCTCGGGTGAGAGCATTCCTTCCATTGCAGCCCGGATCTCTTCTATCGCATTGTAAATTATTGAATAGAGTCTTATGTCGATCTCTTCCTTTTCTGCCAGTTTCCTGGCAGCCATTGAAGGACGAACCTGGAATCCGACAATAATTGCGTTGGAGGCAGCAGCCAGCAGTATGTCCGACTCGGAGATCTGACCTACAGCCTTGTGGATTATGTTAAGCTGTATTTCGGGTGTGGATAGTTTTATCAGCGAATCGCTCAGAGCTTCGACAGAACCGTCAACATCGCCTTTTACAATGATGTTAAGCTCCTGGAAGTTGCCGATGGCGATACGTCTTCCGATCTCATCGAGGGTGATATGTTTCTGGGTACGCAGACCCTGTTCTCTTTGCAGTTGAGCCCTTTTGGTAGCAATATCCTTTGCATCCCTGTCGCTTTCCATCACGTTGAATTTATCTCCTGCCTGGGGAGCTCCGTTTAGTCCCAGTATGAGGGCGGGCATTGAAGGTCCGGCTTCGCTAATCTTGTTACCTCTCTCATTATACATAGCCTTGACATGTCCATAGCAGCTACCTGCAAGCATAATGTCGCCTATTCTCAGTGTACCTGCTTTGACAAGTACTGTTACGGTAAAGCCTCTTCCTTTGTCGAGTGATGATTCAATAACAGTGCCTATAGCCTGTTTTTCCGGATTAGCTTTCAGGTCGAGCATCTCTGTTTCCAGGAGAACCTTGTCCAGAAGAGCATCTACATTAATTCCCTCTTTCGCAGATATTTCCTGCGACTGGTATTTACCTCCCCACTCTTCGACCAGGTAGTTCATGCCGGCCAGTTCCTCTCTTATTCTGTCGGGGTTGGCGGTAGGCTTATCTATTTTGTTTATAGCAAAAACAATAGGTACGCCTGCGGCAGAAGCATGATTTATTGCCTCCACCGTCTGCGGCATCACACCGTCGTCGGCTGCAACGACAATTATGGCTATATCGGTTATCTGTGCACCTCTTGCCCTCATGGCAGTAAAAGCTTCATGTCCGGGGGTGTCGAGAAATGTCATTTTGCGGCCATCATCAAGCTGAACAGCGTAGGCCCCTATATGCTGGGTTATACCACCGGCTTCCCCGGCAATGACGTTGGTCCTTCTTATATAGTCGAGTAATTTCGTCTTACCATGGTCAACATGTCCCATGACTGTTACGATGGGAGGTCTTGACTTAAGATCTTCATCCTCGTCTTTTTCTTCCCTGACAGCTTCCTGCAGTTCGGCTGATACAAACTCTACCTTATATCCGAACTCATCGGCAAGAAGGGCAAGAGTTTCTGCATCGAGCCGCTGATTTATTGAGACAAAAAGTCCAAGGTTCATGCAGGTTGAAATGATTTCGGTAACAGGGATGTTCATCATTATTGCCAGCTCGTTGGCAGAGACAAACTCTGTAACCTTGAGAATGTTCTTATCCTGTTCTATCCTGTCTTCATCTTCGCGGTGTTTCTGGCTTATCGCCTCCCTCTTCTCGCGTCGGTATTTTGAACCTTTCGATTTACCCTTGGTGGTAAGCCTTGCAAGGGTCTCCTTGATCTGTTTCTGAACTTCTTCCTCGTCGACTTCAGCCCTTACAGGCCTTTTCCTTAGTGGTTTTTTACCTGCTTTATCTTTTCTGTCGCCTCCTTCGGAAGTAGCAACAGAAACCTGTTCCTTGTCTTTTGTTATTCTTTTTCTTTTCTTCTTCCTCCTGAAATCGCTGCTGCTGTCAACTTTGACAGGCTGATGAGCTGCCGGTTTTTTCTTTTCTTCTACCGGGAGATCTATCTTTCCGACAACTGTGGGGCCTGACAGTTTTTCAAAACCAGGTCTGAAGACTTTAACGGTCGTATCTTCCTTTTGGGCAGGAGCTTCTTTTTTCTCTTCTTTTTCAGGTTCTTTTTCGGCGACAGCGGGTTTTTCACTTATCTCAACAGCAGGTTCGCGTGTTTCCTCCTCAGTAGTTTTTTCCTTATCCTGTTTAGCTTTCTGGTCTGCTGCTATCTTTTCTTTAACGGGTTCAGTCTCTTTGCCAGTGGTGGCGGTGGATGTCGGTTCCCCTGCGATTTCTTCCTTCTCCTCTTTCTTTATTTTTGTTGCGGGGGCGACAGGTTCAACTACTTCAGCAGTTTTTGATGGCGCAGTTTTCTCCTTTTCCTTGGTGATCTCCGGGCTCTTTTCTTCTTTTGCGGCCGGGGCAGGAGGAGCTGATTTTGGTTTTGCTGTTTTGTCAAGGTCAATCTTTCCGACCAGTTTGATAACAGGTTTCTGGATTTCGGTTTTCAGGTCGACACTTTTCGACATGGCCGTGTGATCCTTTAACAGGATCTCGTCATCCTTTTCAGCTTCAGATTCGTCTGCATCCGGCTTATCAGGAACATCATCTATGGAAACCGTCTCTTTTTTCCTGTGAAGTTCCTTGAGTGTGAGTCGTTCGGATTCTTTTTTCGCACTTATATCCGTACTATACTCTTTCACTAGCAGGAGATATGCCTCGTGAGGGAGTTTGGTGTTTGGGTTTGGATCAATGTTAAACCCTTTTTTATGCAGGAATTCCACCATAGTGGCTATCCCTACGTTAAACTCACGTGCTGCCTTGCTTAATCTCGTTGCCTTAATGTCTTCTGTCATAAAAAATTATCTCGACTTAAATGAACCTCATAATTGTGATCAGTATATTATTCAAATTCAGCCTTTAAGATGTTAATCACTTCTTTAATGGTTTCTTCTTCTAGGTCGGTTCTCTTTACCAGGTCATTAACCGACAGGTTAAGAACGCTTTTGGCAGTGTCGCATCCTATTGCCTTTAGTTCTTCGATTATCCATTCTTCAATTTCGTCGCTGAATTCCTCGAGGTTTACGTCTTCCTCATCTTCACCTCCCGGCTCGCGGTAAACATCAATTTCGTAGCCTGTAAGCTGGCTTGCCAGCCTTATGTTCAGTCCACCTTTACCTATTGCCAGCGACACTTCGGTTGGTTTAAGGTATATTTCAGCCTTTTTTGAGTCTTCAAGGAGCTTGATGGAGGTTATTTTTGCCGGGCTTAGGGCTCTCTGGATAAAGAGCTGATTATTTGAAGTGAAGTTAATTACGTCAATATTTTCATTTCGCAGTTCCCTTACAATTCCATGTATCCTCGATCCTTTCATTCCCACGCAGGCTCCAACGGGATCTATTCTCTCATCATAGGATTCAACAGCCACTTTGGCCCTTTCACCGGGAACTCTTACAATCTTTTTGATAGTTATAAGTCCATCGAATATTTCTGGAACCTCAAGTTCGAATAACCTTTCGAGAAATACGGGAGAGGTACGGCTCAGAATTATAAACGGAGTGTTATTTCTCATTTCGACTTTAATGACCACTGCCCTGATGGTATCTCCCTTACGGAAATGATCTGAAGGGATCTGCTCACTTTTAGGAAGGATAAGTTCATTCCCGTCATCGTCGAGAACCAGTATTTCTCTTTTCCATACCTGGTAAACCTCACCGGTAACGATCTCACCGATGCGGTCCTTGTATTTCATGTAAATATTGTTCTTTTCGAGGTCGAGAATCCTTGCGGTCAGATTCTGGCGCAGCGACAGAATAGCCCTTCGTCCGAAATCGAGGAATTTGACCTCGTCGGATACTTCCTCCCCAACTTCATAATCGTCGTCGATCTTTTTTGCCTCCGAAATAGGTATCTGGGTTATCGGATCAGTATATTCATCATCCTCAACAACAACTCTGTTTCTCCAAATCTCGAAATCACCCTTGTCGATATTTACTATAATGTCGAAGTTGTCAGCCGAACCGTACTTTTTCGTAAGCATTCCCCTGAAAACATCTTCCAGGACACTCATCATTGTGGGCCTGTCAATATTTTTAAGCTCCTTGAATTCCGAAAAGGTATCGATCAAATTAACATTTTCCATTTCTTTATAAGCTCTGGTTTTTACTTTATGTTCAAGATTAATTTTGTTTTTTTCACCTGGTCAAAGTTGAATGAGATTTCTTTTTTCTCCTTCAGCTTTCCTTTCGATCTGACTTCACTCTCCAGTTCAAATCCGCCACCTGTAACATTGCGGATTATTCCCCTGAATTTTGCCCCATCCGTATCGGTGACTTCCGCCTCCATACCTTCATTACGATAATACTGCTGAAGGACCGTGAAAGGCATGTCCAGTCCGGGAGAAGAAACCTGTAATTCAAAATCCTCTGCCTCGCGGTCGAGATTTTTTTCAATATGACGATGGATATCAGCACATTCATCAATTGTTATTCCCTTCATCGTATCGGCGAGAACAGTGATCTTTCCGGAAGCGCTTACCTTAATTGCGACGATGAAAATTCCCGTGCCTTCGATAAACTCGTTTACAAGATTCTCTATTTTTGTTTTCTCTGTCATTTTCTCCCGGGATAACAAAATAGGGGACCCCGTCCCCTAGCACTTTTACCCTTCAAATCGGATGCAAAGATAATCAATGTTTTGAAAATAGCAATAAGAAGAGAATATAATATATCTTTAATCGCTTAGCTGAAAGCCATTCATATGCCCGGAGAAGGACGTTTTGATCATTACACAGACGGGGAGAAAGAACTTCTTTCATCGTGTAACTTATGCCCCAGGGAATGCAGGGTGAACAGGTTTGAAGGAGGGACAGGTTACTGTGGCGCCGATGCGGGTATGAACATAGCTTCAATTTGTATTCACCGTGGTGAGGAACCTCCGGTCACCGGTCCGCTCGGGATCTCCAATATATTCTTCTCCGGCTGTAACCTGCGTTGTATTTACTGTCAGAATTATGACATAAGCAGGCCTCAAAATGTAGTCAGTAATACTTATTCTTTAAACAGGGTTCTTGACATGATAGAAAGCATCCTGCAAGAAGGCATCCGGGCTGTTGGATTTGTTTCACCTTCTCATGTTGTTCCGCAAGTGAAGGCTATTATCAGGGGTTTGAACGAGAGGGGACTGAAGCCTGTCACAGTATACAATACCAATGGTTATGATAAGCCAGGAGTAATTGAAGATCTGGAGGGAATGATAGATGTATACCTGCCAGACTATAAGTATGTTAGCTCTGAATTGTCGGCCCGCTTTTCCGATTCAAATGATTATCCCGCTGTAGTCCTGAAGGCATTGAAGGAGATGTACCGCCAGAAGGGTTCAAAGCTGCATCTCGATGAAGATGGTATTGCAGAGTCGGGGATGCTTATCAGGCATCTTGTTCTTCCCGGGCATGTTGAAGAAAGCAGAAAGGTTCTGAGAACTATCGCTGAGGAGCTTTCTCCGGGAGTACATCTGTCGCTGATGTCCCAATATCATCCGGTACCCTGTGTGGCGGATACAGGGGTTTTGAGCAGGCCTCTTCTCAGGGAGGAGTACGATGCGGTTGTTGAGACGATGGAAAGTCTTGGTTTCCGTAACGGATGGCTCCAGGATATGGATTCATTCCGCAATTACAGGCCTGATTTCAGCAGGGAACATCCGTTTGAAAGTTCCATGTGAGAGAGGATATAAAACGAGTGCGGCCGGAGATTGCTCTGCCGGCCGCACTTTTTATTTATTTGTAAGGCGTGATCCGCCTTGTTGTCTTGTTACTTTCTTCTGCTGTTTGAGTCTTTGCTACTTGCTGATGATCTTGAAGATGAAGATTTTTTTGACTGGCTGCTGCTCCTTGTTGCCGAAGACCTCTGTCCGGAAGATCTTGAAGTGCTTACCGAAGAGTTGCTTCTTGAGGGCGCACCTTTGGACACCGAGCTGCTTCTGGACTGTGAGCTTCTTGCTGCCGTGCTGCTTTTTGAGGGCGTTCTGCTTGATGAGGGAGCGGTTCTGGCGACCTGGGGACTTTTGCTCTGCTGGCTTCCGACCGTTGTGCTGCTCCTTCCTGTTGAAGTCTTACTCTGACTTCCTGCGGCAGCAGGCGTTGTCTGTCTCTGGGTGCTGACCCGGTTGGTGCTCTGGGTAGCAGGTCTGGTCTGGGTTCTGGCCTGTGCTGAAGATTGCTCACGGCTATCTGACCTTACTGCTTCGCGTGATCCTGCTGTTGACTGACGGCTGGTTGCAGTTGTCGATCTCGTGGCAGTAGAGGGACGCTGACTTGCTGTGGATCTCGTGGCAGTTGAAGAACGCTGGTTTTCTGAGGATCTCGTAGCAGTTGAAGGACGCTGGTCTGCTGTGGATCTTGAAGAAACCTGGCTGCTGCTGCGGGAGCTGCGCTGTGCCATCTCCTGTTTTGACTGTGTCGACTGTCTGCTTTCAACAGATCTTGTCGGGCGATCGGGATGCAGTTTGGTATAGAGTGCTTCACCTTCTCTTCTCTGTTCAGGTCTCGAGTATGTATTGTGGTATACATTCTTTGTGATGTTCACAACCACCGTGGGTGAGTAAACCCTTACTCCTCTGTAGTAGAAGTCGTTGTACCTGTTCCAGCGGCAGTAATCCCAGTGACGGTAGTGTGCGTAGTAGTGGTGGTACCAGTTGTAATGGTATCCGTAGTAGTAGTGCCAGTAGAAAGGTCTCCAAGGGCTCCACCAGTCGGGGTAGTATCCCCAGTACCAGGGTGAGCGCCATACACGGTATCTTGGCATGTATATGAACCTTACAAGAGGCCAGGCTGCAATTTCGTAAGGGGTGGTGTGCACCACGGTTACGTAAGTTCTTGTTGCAGGCCTTCCGGTGTAACCCGGATTGGGGGTTTCAGCATACGCGGGCTCGATTATGTAGTTTCTTCCGTAGAGGGCCTCATCGCCTATGAGCTGTATCTGTACCGAACCGTCGCGAAAACGCTGGACTGTGAAAACAGCCACGTCCTGAAACTCGTTCCGGCCCATCGCTACCCTGAGTACGATGGTGTGATCATCACCGTCGGGGTAGTCGTTGACCGTTATATAATCGATGTAATTATCGCCGTTAAGATCAAGGTTGTTGATCCTTGAGTTCTCATCGTTTAGAGTTCTCTCAAAACCTTCCAGTGTCTCTGATTCCTGGAAGAGTTTCATAACGGCGTAGAGGTTAAGATTGTCTCCCGGCAGCCCCAGGTATTCTTCAGGATATTCCTGCGCCATAACTGTGGTCCCTATTGCGACCAGGGCTGCGAGCATCGATGTGATTATTAACTTTTTCATTTCAGTAAGTATTAGACTTCAGGTAATCACATGCAAAAGCCGTACCAAAAATTGAAAGTGTCCAGTTATTGGACTTTTCAGGCCCGGCAGGAAGTTGATAAGTGTTTAAGGTTTAAAGTTTAAGGTTTA
>JAFGXX010000119.1 GCA_016936435.1 Bacteroidales bacterium | reverse complement strand
GTTCAGGGTTCAGGGTTCAGGGTTCAGAAGGTAAAACTTATCCTTATTGTCGGGTCGGCGTAAATATCATAAGTGTCTTCGAGGGCAAACAGGAACATGATATTCATTGAAGCTCTTCTTCCAAGTGGCTGACTGATACCTCCTCCAAGCAGCGGGGTATTGATAAAATAGCTTTCTGAACTGACCCCGTCAGAATACTTATAGGTATAGAACTCATCCTCGGCATGAAGGAAGAGTCCGAGATGGACTCCCAGGGGAATCACATTGTCGACATCCCGAATAAAGAAAAACTGCGTATAAACTCTTCCTCCATAAACATTCACCCGTTCATCATAGTATTTCATATACCTGTATTTGGGTCCTGCAGCCAGGTTCAGACGAGGCCGCACCCAAAGTCCCACAACTGGTGAAACATCTATGTCGGTGAGTGTCCCGAACTGAAGGCCGAGACTTCCTCCAAAGAATATCCTTTCCCTCAGCGGAGGAGCTTCTTCACGTATCTTCTGGGCCGGCAGCAAAGAACATGACATGAGCAGAATAGCCAGAAAAACAAATATCCGGTTTTTCTTCCGGGAGGAGTAAGTATAGTTTACAGCGGTTTTCTTTATCAACATTTTCTTAACTTTGATGCAGTTCACAAAATAAACGAAAAAAACCAGCCTGATAATATAATCCACGATAAAATGAATATAGTTATCACGGGAGGAACACGGGGCATAGGAAAAGAGATAGCTCTGCTGACCGCTGAAAACAGCGGGAATCTGATAATGGTTACCGGCAGAAACAGGGATGAACTGGACAGGCTCTCCGGAAATGCCGTTCATAACAATATTTTAACTTTCAGAAGCGACATTTCGCAATTCGAAAGCCATTGTGATGAATTTGTCGCTTTCACACGACAGAAACTGGGATATGTTGATATTCTGATCAATATGGCAGGTATGCTTGTCGTGATGGATTTTATGGATATTCCCTCTGCAAAGGCGAGGGAAATGATGGAAACAAATTTTTTTGGTCCGGCAGCTGTAATACGTGCTCTTAAGCCTCTTATGAAAAGAGGATCTCATATAGTCAATATTTCCAGTATGGGAGGCTTCCAGGGAAGTTCGAAGTACAGAGGTCTCTCCTACTACAGTTCATCAAAAGCGGCAATCAGTACACTCTCGGAATGTCTTGCACTGGAGTTCAGCGAAGCCGGCATATCAGTCAATTGCCTGGCTCTGGGCTCAGTTGAGACGGAGATGTTCAGGCAGGCCTTCCCCGGTCATAAAGCTCCTGTGGAGGCTAAGGATATGGCAGGCTTCATAGCTGATTTTGCCTTTACGGGTAACAGATATTTCAACGGCAAGGTTCTGCCTGTGGCTTCAAGCAATCCCTGAGACAAGTGAGTCTTTTCGCCAATTGGAAATACAACTTTGAAGGGCTTAGCCTGTAATTGCTGTTCTTTTACTTTTGATACAGGCTCACGAATATTGTTTAATGTCAATTTCACCGTCGAGAGCAAGCAATCCATTGTAGGCCAGTGATTTAATTTCATCTTCTCCGGGATAAACCAGAACTTCGGAAATAAAAGCCGTCATGGATTTAATACGTTCGGTGAAATTCTTATTGAATGCAAGTCCGCCAGTCAGTAAAATTGCGTCTACCTTACCACAAAGGACTGCTGCCATGGCACCGATCTCCTTTGATATCTGGTATGCTGCAGCCGCGATCACAAGTTCCGCTTCAGCGTTTCCCTCATCTGCCATTTTGCTGACTTCCCTGAAATTATTGGTTCCAAGATACGCTACCATACCACCTTTACCTGTAATCATAGCCCTGACCTCCTTAAGAGAGTAAGTTCCGCTGAAGCACAACTCAGCAAGCTGACCGGCAGGAAGTCCGCCCGATCGTTCAGGAGAAAAGGGACCGTCGCCATTGAGTGCGTTGTTCACATCAACCACTCTTCCTTTTCTGTGGGCACCCACACTGATGCCTCCTCCAAGATGGGCTATGATAAGGTTCAGGTCTTCATATCTTCTTTTAACAGACGAAGCATAAGTCCGGGCCACCGCTTTTTGGTTGAGAGCATGGAAGATGGAAATCCTATTTATTTCGGGATGGCCCGAAAGTCTGGCCACCGGCTGAAGCTCATCAACAACCACAGGATCAACAATGAATGCGCGTGTACCGGGAAATGCAACAGCTATTTCGTGAGCGATCAATCCCCCCAGATTGCTGGCATGCTGACCCAGGAGACCAGCTCTCAGATCATCAATCATCCTTTCATTTACCTCATAGATACCTGACTCAATAGGTTTTACAAGACCTCCTCTGCCGATCACGGCGGAAAGTTGCGACAGGTCTGCATTCCGTTCACGAAGTTGCTGAAGTATAAGTTCTTTCCTGAACTGAAGCTGATCTGTTATCTTAACGAATCCTGAAAGGTCTTCTACCGAATGTTCAATATTTAACTCCATCAGTGCTGAGTTCTCCTTATAGAGAGCAAATTTGGTTGAAGTTGAGCCGGGGTTGATAATGAGGAGAAGCCGTTTATCCCGTTCAGATAACAGGTTGTTATTTATTTTTTCCTGATCCATAACACGAATTTGAATTTAATCGCCGGCCATAAGACAGGAAAGGGCGATACAATAATACTTTGATTTTTCGCTTTCGCTGCGTGACATTACAACAACCGGTTTGCTGGTTCCTCTCAGTATTCCTGCCAGTTCACCGTTTCCAAACAGCATGAGCGCTTTATAAAAGAGATTGGCTGATTCCAGTGACGGAAAAAGGAGGATGTCGGCATCGCCGGCGAGGGGGGTGTTTACGCCTTTTATCCGTACGCTTTCACTGTCGCAGGCCAGGAAAAGGTCGACAGGACCGTCCATTATGCACTCCCCGAAACCATTCCTGCCGGCATCTTTTTTCATTTCCACATAATCGGTGGTGCTGGGAAAATGGGCTGACACTTTTTCTGTAGCTGACAGAAGTGCGACTTTGGGTTTTGTAATGCCGAATTTCCAGGCCATTTCGATTGCGTATTTTGCCATGGCCGTTTTCTGGCTGAGGCCGGGAAATGGTATGACGGCCAGGTCGGTAAGAAACAAAAGTTTATGGTATTCAGGTATCTGCACCGCTCCTACGTAAGCCAGCGTGGCACCGGGAAGCATCAAGCCTCTCTCTTTGTCCATAACTGCCTTAAGGAAAACATCAGTGCTCACCAGGCCTTTCATCACGATATCGGCTTCTCCCCTCTTTGCCATTCTTACAGCTTCTGCGGAAGCTTCTGATTCGTCTGCAGACGCTTTAATTGTAAATTGAGAAGGATCCAGTCCCTCCCTGTCGCAGACATGCTTTATCATATCGGGATTACCTATTAGAACTGCTTCTGCGATTCCCTGAACCACAGCCTTGTGTACAGCTCCGATGGTGTTGGGATCCTGCGCCCATGCGACAGCAATCCGCTGTTTTTTTTGCAGCGAGATCACCTTCTCAACCATCTGATCGAGGGTACGGATCATTCCGGGATTATTTACTGGCTGCTGCTGACAGCAGAATGCTGTCGTATTTAGCCTGTTCGGAATCGGACCTTGAAGTCAGCACAATGGGGACCCTGGCTCCGAGAATCACTGAAGCCACTTTGGCTTTTGCAAAGAAAACCAGGGATTTGTAGAGAACGTTCCCCACTTCTATGTCGGGCATAAGGAGAAGGTCGGTGTCGCCTGCCACTTCGCTTCTGATTCCTTTATGCTGTGCGCTTTCAAGGCTTACTGCATTATCGAAAGCCAGAGGACCGTCGATAATGCAATTTTTTATCTGGTCGCGCTGGTTCATTTTGGAAAGCAGTGCAGCATCAAGAGTTGCTTCCATGTTCTCGTTCACCATTTCCACGGCACCCAGCACTGCAACTTTTGGATTAGTATAGCCAAGCTTTATAAGGCATGATACCGAGTTGTTTATTATCGATATTTTCTCCTGAAGGTTCGGAGCAATGTTCATTGCAACATCCGTTACAGCGATGACCTTATGATAGGTTTCGACCTCAAAGAGCGCAAAATGTGAAAGCAGGTTACCGGTTCTCAGTCCCCACTCTTTGTTAAGCACACATTTCAACAGGGTTGATGTTCCTACCTTTCCTTTCATAAGGATATCTGCCTGTTTCGCACTGACCATCTTGACAGACATCTGAACAGCCATCTCTGTGTCGGGTTCATGAATTATCCTGAGTCCGTCAATCTTATAATTGCTTGTTGCGCAGATATTCTGGATACTTTCCTTGTCGCCGACAAGTATGGGTTCGATGACATTATCGTTCCATGCACGCAGAACAGCACCAAGAGAATGCTGATCCTGGGCAGCTGCAAGGACCAGTTTTCGTACCGGCCCTCCGGCAACTATTGACTTTAAGTCAGACAGGGTTTTTAACACCATGGCTAAATTATTTATTCCGTGGTTGCGGTTGTCATTTTCTCGACAATTGTCTTGGTATCGTATGCGATGACATATTCCTCATCGGTGGTTATCACCATCACGGTAACCTTCGATTCCGGCCTGGAGATTAACAGGTCTTTTCCTTTTGCACCATTGTTTACCTCTTTATCAAAAACAACACCAAGTCCTTCCATGTCGGTACAGATCATCTTTCTCATGTTGAAATCATTCTCACCTATTCCCCCGGTGAAGATTAAAAGGTCGACACCATTTAATGCGGCCATATATGATCCGATGAATTTCTTGGCCTTATATGCATACATTTTAAGCGCCAGAATGGCTTTTTTATTACCTGCTTCAGCAGCAGTTTCCAGGTCGCGCATATCGGATGATATCTGGGAGATTCCGAAAACACCGCTCTTTTTGTTTATCATGTTGTTAACCCCTGTGACGTTAAGGTGCTCTTTATCTGCAATATATACAAGCACCCCCGGGTCTACCTCACCAGTCCGGGTACCCATGATAAGTCCGTCGACAGGTGTAAAACCCATTGAGGTATCAATCGAAACACCTTTGTCGACTGCGGTAATGGAAGCACCGTTACCCAGATGACAGGTAATTATTTTCAGTTCCTTTAAATCCTTTCCCAGCAACCTTGCAGCTTTTGCAGCGACGAACTTATGACTTGTTCCGTGATAACCGTATTTTCTGATGCGGTACTTTTCATAATACTCGTATGGCAGAGCATACATATATGCATAGTCAGGCATGGTCTGGTGGAAAGAAGTGTCAAAAACAGCAACCTGAGGAACTCCGGGTATCAGCTTTTCCACGGAGAGAATGCCTTTGAGATTTGCAGGATTATGCAGGGGAGCAAGTTCGATGCAGATTTCGATATTCTTCTTTACGTCGTTGTCGATAAGTACACTGTCAGTATAGCTTTCGCCTCCGTTTACCACCCTGTGACCTACTGCCTTTATTTCATTTACATTATTGATTACTCCATGCTCCGGATCGCACAAAACCTCCATTACCATGTTGATTCCCGTGGTGTGGTCGGGAATGTCGGTGATAAGCCTGTAGGGTTCACCGCCGGTGGGTTTATGTGTGATGATACTTTCATTAAGTCCGATCCGCTCAAGCAGTCCCTTCGCCAGCAATTTATGTCCGTCCGACATATCGAATACCTGATACTTGATGGAGGAACTTCCGCAATTCAATACAAGGATTATCATTATTTCAATATCTATATATTAATAAACTGTTATTTTCTTCCTGCCGCCTGATTTGAGGTAATTGCGATCATGCTTACGATGTCGTTCACCGAACATCCCCGTGAAAGATCATTGATAGGCGCGGCCATACCCTGAAGGACGGGTCCTATCGCCTCGGCATGTGCAAGCCTCTGAACCAGCTTATACGCTATATTGCCACAGTTAAGATCCGGGAAGATCAGAACATTTGCTTTCCCGGCTATTTTACTTCCGGGAGCTTTTTTCTGTCCTATTGCCTCCACCAGAGCAGCATCGGCCTGCAGTTCCCCCTCAATCATGAGATCGGGAGCCATCTGTTTTGCGATCTCTGCAGCTTTGATGACCTTGTCAACCATTTCGTGTTTTGCACTTCCCTTTGTTGAAAAACTTAGAAGGGCGACCTTAGGTTCGAATCCGCATAATGCCCTTGCTGTTCCGGCCGAAGCAATAGCAATCTCTGCCAGTTGTTTTTCGGTAGGGTCGGGATGTACTGCACTGTCGGCAAAGATAAGTATTCCCTCTTCACCAAATTCCTTATCCCTGAGAATCATGATAAAGGCTCCCGAGACTACTGAGATGTCCGGGGCAGTCTTAACATAATGGAAAGCCGGACGAAGAACGTCGCCGGTGGCATGATCAGCTCCGGAGACTTCACCGTCAGCATCTCCGTTCTTTATCATCAGCACTCCGAGGTAAAGGGGATCCTCAATGAGCCTGGAAGCTTCTTCCTCAGTCATTCCCTTGCCTTTGCGGAGCTCTACCATCAGGTTGATATAATGTTGTTTTTTCGGATGGGACAAAGGATTTATCAATTCTGCTTTTTCAATGTTATTAAGGCCAAGTTGTTTTGCATGCGACTTTATCTCTTCCGGATCCCCCAGAAGTATTATCCTTGCAAGACCCTCTCCAAGGGCAATATCGGCTGCCATAAGAGTCCTCTCTTCATATCCTTCCGGAAGGACGATTCTCATATTGTGTTTCTTCGCATTTGCCTTGATCTTTTCCAATAATTCCATTGTATATCAAATAATTAAATAGTTCGAAATTTTTTTTTAAATGTACGAAAAAAAAGTTCTATTTAGCAACCTGTCAAAAGATGATTATTGTCAGGATTTGGATTTTCCTTATTTTTGCTGTTCTGAAATTATGAAAAAAGAAAATTACTACCATTTGCTGGATGCCTTTGCTGACACCATTGAAGGTGATCTCAGGCATGACAGGATAACCACGACGATATATTCAACAGACGCATCGGCATATAAGGAAGAGCCGATGGCCGTAATATGGCCAAAAAACAAAGAGGACCTCAAAAAAATAGTTGCATTTGCACGAAAGGAGAATATCAGCATAACGATGAGGGCTGCAGGGACTTCACTGGCCGGGCAGGTTGTCGGGTCAGGACTGATAGTTGACATCTCGAAATATATGAAGAAGATCACCGGGTTCAACCGGGAGGAAATGTGGGTGAAAGTAGAACCAGGAGTCGTACTCGATGAGATGAACATTTTTCTAAAGGACCATGGTCTCTTTTTCGGACCTGAAACATCAACATCGAGCAGGTGCAATATTGCAGGAATGGTAGGAAATAATGCCTGCGGCTCACACTCGATAATATACGGATCGACGAGAGATCACACCCTTGAGCTAAGTGTCATCCTGAGTGACGGCAGCGAAGCCCTTTTTGGAAGCATCGACAGAAAAAGCTTCGATGAAAAAACCAGCCTGAAAAATCTCGAAGGAGAAATTTACAGGCAGGCAATGGAAATGTTTTCAGACCCCGTAAACCTGAGATCCATAAGTGAAGATTTCCCCGACAGAGCCATCCCCAGGAGGAATACCGGCTATGCTCTCGACCTGCTCGCCGACACAGAGTTATTTGATGAAAAGTCCAAAAAACAATTTAATTTCTGCAATCTTCTGGCTGGATCAGAAGGAACTCTTGCCATTATAACTGAGATCAAACTTAACCTGGTAAAACTTCCACCCCCAAATAAAGCGCTTGTATGCGTTCACCTTAAAGAAAGGGATGATGCCTTTCTTGCTAACCTTATAGCACTGAAATACAAACCTTCAGCAGTTGAAATGATGGATGACAGGATACTGAAGCTGACTGAAGAAAACCTCAGCCAGAAAAACAACAGGTTTTTCCTTGAAGGGGAACCTGCTTCGATCCTGATAGTTGAATTCGTAAATGAAGATATGGCTGAGATAGATAGACTGATACTCAGCATGGTGGATGAAATGAAGAAAGAAGGTTACGGATATGCATTTCCGGTAATAAAGGGAAAAGATATATCAAGGGTCTGGGAGCTCAGGAAAGCAGGACTGGGAGTTCTTTCCAACATGAAGGGTGATGCCAAGCCCGTGTCGCTTGTCGAGGATACGGCCGTCAATGTGCAGCACATGCCTGAATATATAGCTGACTTTGAAAAGATGCTCTCCCGATATGGCAAGGATGTGGTATACCATGCCCATATCGGAACGGGAGAACTGCACATCAGACCCGTACTCAACCTTAAAGATCCGGATGATGTGGAGCTCTTCAGAAAAATCGGACATGAAACGGCACTGCTGGTCAGGAAGTACAGGGGATCGATAAGCGGAGAACATGGAGACGGAAGGCTCAGAGGGGAGTTCGTGCCGATTGTTATCGGAGAGCATAACTATAATTTACTGAAGAAGGTTAAAAACACATGGGATCCGGATAATATCTTTAATCCGGGCAAGATCATCGACACGGCTCCCATGAACACCAACCTCAGATATGAGCCGGGAAAGAGGACACCGGAAATAGCGACTATATACGATTTTTCATCTACGGGAGGCATTCTGAGGGCAGCTGAAAAATGCAACGGTTCGGCCGACTGCAGGAAAACGATGATCATCGGAGGAACAATGTGCCCTACCTATATGGCTACCGGAGAAGAACAAGCCTGTACAAGAGCCAGGGCCAACATTCTCAGGGAGTTTCTCGGCAAAGATGAAAATAATCCCTGGGATCACAGGGAAATATATGAAGTACTCGACCTTTGCGTATCCTGCAAGGGATGTAAGGCTGAATGTCCGTCGGGTGTCGATATTGCAAAGCTTAAGTCGGAATTTCTTCAACACTGGTACGATAAGCACGGTATTCCCCTCAGAACACTCCTTATTGCATATATTGCGAGGATCAACAGGCTTGGTTCACTTTTCCCTTCGATATTTAATTTTTTCGCAAAGAACAGCATACTTTCAGGTCTGATCAAAAGAATGACAGGAATAGCTGTAAAAAGATCCATTCCTTTACTGTATAAAGTTACTTTGCGGAGATGGGCCAGAAAGAACCTCAGGGTGCTCAACCCTGAAAAACCTGTTAAAAGGGTATGTCTTTTTATTGACGAATTCACCGACTATAATGATACCACTGCCGGCATTGCCGCCATCAGGCTTCTCACCTCCCTTGGCTACGAAGTTATAACCGCCCCTCACGGAGAAAGTGCCAGGACCTTTATTTCTAAAGGTCTTGTCAGAAAGGCACAGAAAATCGTAAGGAAAAACATCGAAGTACTTGCCCCGGTAGTGGATGAAAATGTCCCTCTCGTTGGTATAGAACCTTCCGCAATACTGGGCTTCAGGGATGAATACCCTGATCTTGCAGGTGGAGACCTTATGGATCAGGCACTTAAGATTGCTGCTAACACCTATACCATAGAAGAATTCATATCAGGCGAATATAGGGCAAAGAGGATAAATCCGGGGCTATTCGTAGAAACTTCCGCAGAAATAATCCTGCATGCACACTGTCAGCAGAAAGCTGTGTCCTCATCGGCCCACACGATAGAAATGCTGACCATCCCGAAGAATTACAAGGTCCGGGAGATACGATCTGGTTGCTGTGGTATGGCAGGCTCTTTCGGTTACGAAAAAGAGCACTATGACCTGGCCAACAAAATTGGTGAGATGATACTTTTTCCCGAGGTCAGGGACGCAGGTCAGTCTGTCATTATTGCAGCTCCCGGCACAAGCTGCAGGCACCATATTAAAGACGGCACAGGCAGGGAAGCACTGCATCCGGTTGAGATACTGTACCAGGCGCTCAGGAAATAAAATTTAAAGGTTGATAGTGAAATCGTCGGCATCGAGGTGGACAGGGAATTTCTTCCGGAGGGATTTAAGTTCTGCAAGATTCAGTGATGCAGAAATACTTTCCTCCCTGTTTTTGCCGGCAGAGGCCAGGGCCGAGCCTCTGGGACTGACAATTAGTGACTCGCCGGAATATTTTACGTTCATGCCATCCGTGCCTATGCGGTTTGCCCCGGCGACATAACACATGTTTTCGATTGCCCTTGCTTTTAGAAGCGTGATCCATACATCACGCCGGGCTTCGGGCCAGTTGGCGCAATTTATAAGGAGGTCGTAATCATTCCTGTTTCTGCTCCATACCGGGAACCGGAGGTCGTAGCATATATTCGGGCATATTCTGAATCCCCTGAATTTAATGATCACTCTCCTGTTACCACGTGTGAAATTGTTTTCTACATTGTTCAGTTTGAAGAGATGTCTTTTATCGTAGTGCCATGTTTTTTTCCCTGGTGACACGAATAAGCACCGGTTGATTACCTGTTTACCTGTCTTTACTATATAGGAGCCGCACACGGCAGTATCATATTTTTCCGCAGCGTGTATCATCCAGTCGAAGGTCCAGGAACGTGGAGCTTCCGACATTTCTTCAGATCTGGGAGTGAAACCGGTGGTGAACATCTCGGGCAGGATAACGATATCAGAATTTCCTGCTGTGGAGATCAGCTTTTCATATTTCGAGAGATTAAATGCTTTATCCTCCCATTTGATATCGGGTTGTATTATCGTGATATTCATAGCCATGAAATTTTTCTACGCTGTAAAACACAAAAAAAGCACAGGTTTGCCTGTACTTTTTTCCGGTCAGTGTTGTTATGCTGTTATTTTGTTGTCAGATCAGTATAATAGTCGTTAAAGATACCTTCAATGAGTGGTTTATAATAAACCCAGAAGAACCTTCTGAAATCTTCGGGTTTATTTGAATATAGCAATCCCTTTATTTTATGAACTCCCGTAAAGCGGGATGTCCAGTAAGGTATATTTACATGGCAGAAATCGCCTGAGAAGTAGTATGTTCGCTCAGTCCCGGGATCGCGGATCACAGCCGGGAAACTTTTTGCAAGTCCGTATGATGCCAGCATCGAATCGGCCAGTGGTGTCGTCTGAAGGTTAAAGGTAGATATAACGGTATTGTCAAGCGGTTCTATAATATCGAACCACTGATCGAAGGCCACAACGGGTGCAATATTCCATTTTTCCGCGAAGGCCGTATCTGTTTTTATCTGCAATATCGCGCTGTTAAGATGGGTCCCTTCTTCCAGGACCATTATGACTTTATCTTTGAGCAGTACTATTCCCGGTTTTGTAAAACTCCATGGTTTTTTACATTGTTTTCTGTACATCGAAGTCATCCACAGAGGAAAGTCTTTTGAAGTTGTGTCGAGCGAAGCAAAATATTTTCCCGTCCATCCTTCCCATTCGATCCCCAGTCTTTCCTGAAGCCTGAACGATTCGTATTCACCTGTAGGCCAGTCAAATGTATTATATTCCAGGATAACAAGCTTATTCTTGTCCTTCATTTCCTTAATAAGGACGTTATCCATGCCGTTGAGGGCTCCTTCGAGTTTTCTGGTACGGCGTGGGGGACTTATTGCCGGGAACCAGTCGCTGAAAAACACTCCATAGGTGTCGGTAAAGTAAAGGGCATCATTTTCAGCTGGCAGGACCTGAATAGCCTCAGTCATGTCATATCTGACATTGTTCCACAGTTTTTCCTTAAGAGGGCGGGTGGGATAAAAGCCGTAATAATCTTTTCTGAAAGAGTAGCTGGAATTGTTCTGCTTTTTGACATATCTGTTATTCGTCATAAGCCAGAAGAAGGACTTATGTTTATCGCGATCAAGTGTAGGGACTGTCTTGTCGACAACAACTACGCCAATAGGTTTTTTTGCTTGGAAGGTCCAGCGCAGAAGATTGATTATCGGCAGGGCAATTATTACCGCCACGATAATTAAAACAATCAGCAGAGTTTTTTTCATAACCGGGTTACTATCTGAAAAAATTCAAATAATTCATTCTACCTGTAAGAACACCTGTTTGCTACTAGCAAATATAAATATTAAAAGTATAAATTTTTTCTTGTAATGAAAATAAAATCGTAGCAATATAGTAAAAATATTCAAGATAATGAACTCTCAATATCCGCTTGCAGAGTTGTCTCCGCGTTTATCTGCCACGCCTTCCAGGAAACCATTCTGACGTGCACATACAGCATTCACCCTTCCCAGTGCAGTAACCTCGTGAAGAATATGTCCCATTTTCTGAAGCCTTCCGGCCGTCTTTTCAGTAAGACTGTTTTTCTCAATGCTTATCCTGTCGGGAAGCCACTGATGGTGAAATCTCCCTGTATCAACGGCTGCACGGGGAGTCATATTGTAATCGATAAGATTAATAATTACCTGAAAAACGGATGTCGGAATTGTTGATCCTCCCGGGGAGCCGGCTACCAGAAAAAGTTTTCCTTCTTTTTCAACAATAACGGGAGTCATCGAGCTTAGCATTCTTTTACCCGCTTCGATTGCATTAGCATCAGAGCCTGTAAGCCCGTACATGTTTGGAAACCCTGGTTTTACTGAAAAATCGTCCATTTCGTTATTCAGTAAAAAACCTGCTCCCTTCACCACTATCCCGCTACCGTAGGATCCGTTCAGCGTTGTTGTTACCGCCACGGCATTACCTTCTTCGTCAACTACCGAAAAGTGAGTGGTTTCAGTGCTTCCGGATGACACCGGATCACCGGCACCAATGTTGGATGACGGAGTGGCTGCAATGGGATCAAAGCCTGCCATTCTTTCTTTAAGGTAATTTTCATTCAGCAGTTCCTGAACCGGCATACTTATAAAATCAGCGTCTCCTGCGTATCTTGCCCTGTCGGCAAAAGCTCTTTTTCCGGCTTCAGCGATCAGGTGTATCATTTCCGGAGAATGAAATTCATGTTCAGCAGGCGAAAAGGGTTCAATCATTTCCAGCATCTGAAGAAGGATGATCCCTCCTGCTGAGGGAGGCGGACAGGTAACAATATCAAAACCCCTGTATGATGAGGAAAGCGGTTTTCTGAAAACTGCCGAGTATTGTTCAAGATCGCCGGAAGTTATTATCCCGTTGCCTCTTTTCATTTCCTCAACTATGAGCTTTGCTGTCAGCCCTGAATAAAATCCTTCACGACCGTAATCTCTTATCCTTTCGAGAGTGGTGGCCAGGTCAGGCTGACGAAGAGTGTCGCCCTCCTTCCACCCGGGGACCCTCACAAAAGCACATCCTTCCGGGTTTCTTTTTCTGAACATCTCAGCCGAACGGTTCAGTGAAGAAGCCTGCTCAGCCGTCAGGATGAAACCATTGGCTGCCAGGTCTATTGAGGGCTGGATAACTTCGCGGAAATCAAGTTTGCCGTACTTTGCATGTATACGTATCATCCCGTCGACGCTTCCCGGGACCCCGGCAGCAAGGTGAGTATCGGTACTGAGCCCTCTGACCACATCATCGGCGGCATCGAGGTACATGTCCCTTGAAGCTGCCAGCGGCGCTTTTTCCCTGAAATCGATGAGATCATGAGCACCTTCTGATGTCCTTACGAGCATAAAGCCTCCCCCTCCTATGTTGCCGGCCGCCGGATAACAAACTGCAAGAGCAAATCCTGTGGCTACGGCTGCATCAACAGCATTGCCACCTTTCTTCATGATCATGGCGCCGGCATGAGAGCCCTGAGGATGGGCAGATACCACCACAGCCCTGACATCGCTGAGCACCCGGCCTTCTTTCAAACTTGATTCAGCGTTTTTCTGGCCGCAGCCCGCAATCAAAACTGCAATAATTATTAATGCCGGAATCCTGTTTATGATCATGATCTCGTTATTTGATCCTCAAATGTAGCTGAAACAGTTGAAAAATTTGCATAAAAAGAGTAGGGTGATATTGTATTGAACAGGTACCTATTGCAGAGATTATTTTTAACTACTTTTACACAAACTAATTTTTAATGCTGGCGAATCAACCTCTTGCGGACAGATTAAGACCTGCTGACCTTGATGAATTTTGCGGGCAGGAACATCTTGTCGGCAAAGAAGCAGTACTAAGAAAGGTAATTGAATCGGGACATATTCCCTCATTCATATTGTGGGGGCCTCCGGGGGTTGGAAAGACCACTCTGGCCCGGATCATTTCAAACAGGCTTGAACGTCCCTTTTTCCACCTCAGCGCTGTACATTCAGGAGTAAAGGATGTAAGGGAGACTATTGAGAAGGCAAAAAAACAACAGTATTTCAATCAGCCCAATCCCGTTCTGTTCATAGATGAGATTCACCGTTTCAACAAATCGCAGCAGGATTCGCTGCTGGGAGCCGTTGAAAAGGGAACAATAATCCTTATCGGGGCGACGACTGAGAATCCTTCGTTTGAGGTAATATCTCCTCTCCTCTCCCGTTGCCAGGTTTATACACTCAGCCCCCTGAATGACGATCAGCTTAAAGGACTAATTGACAAGGCCTTAACAAAGGATGTTTATCTTTCGGCACTTAAAATTGATATAGAAGAATACGAAGCCCTGCTGCGAATATCGGGAGGTGATGCAAGGAAACTGTACAATGCCCTTGAACTTGTAGTTTCGTCCGAAAAGGACAGGACAGGAGGAGAAAAAACAATTAAGATAACCAACGATAAGGTTCTTTCAATAATTCAGAAGAACCTTGCTTTATATGATAAAAAGGGAGAACAGCATTATGATATTATTTCCGCCTTCATAAAATCCATAAGGGGAAGTGATCCGAATGCATCAGTGTACTGGCTTGCCAGGATGGTTGAAGGCGGTGAGGATCTCAGGTTCATTGCCAGGAGGATGATTATCCTTGCTGCCGAGGATATAGGACTTGCAAACCCTAATGCCCTTCTGATGGCCCAGACATGTTTTGAAGCAGTTGATGTTATAGGATGGCCCGAATCGAGGATCATACTTGCCGAGGCTGTTGTTTACCTTGCCACATCTCCGAAGAGCAATGCTTCGTATCTGGCTATTGAGAATGCTATCGCGTCAGTGAAGGAGAAAGGAGATTTGCCTGTTCCCCTGCACCTTCGAAATGCCCCCACGAAACTTATGAAAGACCTGGGCTATCACAGGGAATATAAATATGCCCACGACTATGAAGATAATTTTATAAAAGACAATTATCTGCCTGAAGAAATAAAAGGCTCAAAATTTTACGACCCGGGGATTTCACCCAGGGAAGAGGAGATAAGAGGCCGGCTTAAAAAAATGTGGAAGGGATTATATGATTATGAAAAATGAAAAATATTCCGGCACATTATTTGAAAACCAGCCTTATATTTAGTTAATTTTACGGCTGATGAAAAGATTGCCCGCCGATATTCCCGGTAACAGGGACGGAATGAATGAAAATTTCCTGCTCATTGCAGGTC
The DNA here is from genome assembly GCA_016936435.1 of Bacteroidales bacterium. Classification (GTDB taxonomy): domain Bacteria; phylum Bacteroidota; class Bacteroidia; order Bacteroidales; family VadinHA17; genus LD21. Next base: position 7,080 of record JAFGXX010000119.1, on the reverse strand, counting down.
CCTGTGTCGTGGAAAGCAAAGAAATAGTATTTCAGGTTGCGGAACACATGGCAGGGTTAGCCGATAAATACAGACTTCCATACATATTCAAAGCCTCATACCGCAAAGCCAACAGGTCGAAGATCGATTCCTTTTCAGGGATAGGTGATGAAAAAGCCCTTAATATTCTTTCTGAAGTAAGAAACAGATTTTCAGTCCCGGTGATCACCGACATTCATAATCCTGATGAAGCCGTCATCGCGGCGCAGCATGTCGATGTTCTTCAGATACCTGCTTTTTTGTGCCGGCAGACAGATCTTCTTGTTGCAGCGGCTGAGACCGGAAAATGGATAAATATCAAAAAAGGACAGTTTCTTTCGGGAGCCTCGATGCAGTTCGCCGTACAGAAGGTTATAGATTCAGGCAATGAAAAGATTATGGTTACCGACAGGGGTAACATGTTCGGTTACCAGGATATAGTGGTGGATTTCAGGAACATACCATTAATGCAGAATATCGGGGTTCCTGTTATAATGGATATTACCCACTCTCTTCAGCAGCCAAATCAGGATGCCGGAGTTTCCGGAGGTATTCCTGAAATGATAGAAACCATCGGCAGGGCGGCGATAAGCGTGGGCGCCGACGGAATTTTCATTGAGACTCATCCCGATCCGGCACTTGCAAAATCGGACGGAGCAAATATGCTTGTACTTAACCGGATGGATGATCTGCTTAACAAGCTCGTTGCTTTAAGAAGAACGATATCGTCATTCAACAATTAACCATTTAATTTTAAATTAATGAAAAAAGTATTTTTAACCTTAACATGTCTTCTCGCTGCAGTTATTGTAAACTCACAATCGCTTGAAGATATAGTAAAAAAGTATAGTACTGCCAATAAGCTCGACAAGGTGGCAGCTTTTAAAACCATCAGGATCTCAGGGAACATGTCTATGATGGGAATGGACATTCCTGTTGAAGTCTGGATGAAGAAACCCGACAAGATCAAGTCGGTGACTTCAATCAACGGGCAGGAGGTGACACAGGTTTTTGACGGCACAAAGGGTTATGTAATGAACCCGCTTACGGGAGCTTCCACTCCTGTGGAGATGAGTGCGGCCGAGACAAAGCAGATACTCAGAAACAACATGTTCAATAACTATCTAGACAGTTACCTTAAGGAAGGAGCTCTGACACTGGAGGGTGACGAGAATGTAAACGGCAAGGCGGCACACAAAATTAAGGCTGTTCTGGATGGTGGTATTTCTATGATAATGTATATAGATAAATCCTCAGGTCTTATGGTTAAATCATCGGCAACAGTACCGGCAGAAGGGATGACCATGACTGTAGATTCATATCCAACCGATTATAAAGAGCTCAACGGGCTGTTCCTGCCCATGAAGACAACCACGGCGGCCCAGGGGATGGAGTTTGTACTGACTTATACAAAGGTCGAGGTTGATGTTCCGATGGATGACAGCATCTTCACGGTCAAATAGCCATTTAAATATCAACAAGATATAAAAAGGCCTTAAGGAAATTTATGAGGGTATCCTTGTATGAGATGAAAGTCTCGCAGGATACCCTCATTATATATTTACAAATTGTTTCCCGGTTGCAGCCGGCCTGTAAGCCGGGTTCTGTCGGGTTCCATCATTTATCTTGTCACGCCATCACTGGCGTGATCATACGACCTACCCCCCGGCATCGGACGAGCAGCCCTTAGCGCCGGTATACATGGTCTTTCAACCCATGGAGTGTACGGCTTCCTGTGTTGCCACAGGAACCGGTGAGCTCTTACCTCACCTTTTCACCCTTATCCCGAGTAATCGGGACGGTTATTTTCTGTTACACCTGCATATCTTCACAGATATCTTCCCGTTAGGAAGCATGGTGCTCTGTGTTGCCCGGACTTTCCTTCCCGAGTATTCGGGACGATGGAACAGCCTGCTGCCCTGCAAAGTTAATAAAAATGGCAGAAACGTTATAATTGATTATTTTTGCCTTTCCCTTTTCATGTTAATTAAGCGGATAATGAACATCCCGGTAATCAAAATAGAAGACTATGAATATGATCTTCCTCCGGAAAGAATAGCCCAGTACCCGGTAAAGGAAAGAGACATGTCAAAACTACTGATTTACAAAGATAACAGCATCTTAGTTGAGCCTTTCCGGGATATAGCCGGTCACATTCCGGCAGATTCTTTGCTTGTATTCAATAATACCAGGGTAATTAAGGCCAGGTTTATTTTCAGAAAAGATTCAGGGGCAAGGATAGAGGTCTTTTGCCTTGAGCCCCTCTCCCCTGCTGATTATGAGCATGCCTTTTCTTCACGAGGCCCTGTTGAGTGGAAGTGCATAATCGGGAATCTCAAAAAATGGAAGAGCGGACGACTTTCCATGCAATTCAGACATATGGGAAAGGATCACCTGCTGACAGCTGAGAAAAAAAGCCCTGAAGGTGAAGCGTGGAGGGTGAGATTTTCATGGGAGGAAAATGAATTGAGTTTCGGCGATGTCGCTGAAACGGCCGGACATATACCCCTTCCTCCCTATGTGAAAAGGGAAGATGAAAAAGAAGATAATATAAGGTATCAGACAGTATATTCAAAAATTGACGGTTCTGTCGCGGCGCCGACAGCCGGTCTGCATTTTACAGAGAATGTTCTTGAAACTATATATAAAAGAGGTATAGGCACAACAGAGCTGACCCTTCATATCGGGGCAGGAACTTTCAAACCTGTGAAGACAAATGATATTTCAGAACACGAAATGCACTGTGAACATTTTGTTGTAAGCCGGCAGCTTATAGAAGAAATAAAAGAATATGAAGGAAGGGTAATAGCTGTCGGGACAACAAGTGTAAGAACCCTTGAAAGCCTTTACTGGACCGGAGTAAAAATACTTAAGGAAAAGTCCGGCCCTGATGCAATCCACACTGCTCAGTGGGAACCATACCGGGAAAATTGTTCTGTGACTTTTAATGAATCATTTTCGGCGCTGATAACACATATGGATGAGAATAAAACTGATTTACTTCACGGATCAACCACTCTGATAATTATTCCCGGCTACAGATTCAGGGTTATAAGGGGAATGATAACAAATTTTCATCAGCCACGGAGCACCCTGCTGCTTCTTGTGGCAGCCTATGCAGGTGAAAACTGGAAAAAAATATACGAGCACGCTCTTGAACACAATTTTAGATTTCTGAGTTTCGGTGACACATCGTTGCTTTTAGCTCATAATCATGTTAATTAATGAAAACCGGATGCACTGAAAATTTGAAATCATGATGTTTTTTGTTTTCTTTGCCCCGCAAAATATTATGAGCTTATGAACAACAACAGGATGCTTCAGCAATTTCACGCCGTGTTTGGTGTTTTTATGGTTCTGTTTTACCTGTTTGTGGGTGTTTTCCTGTTGTTCTATGCTGACAGGATGTTTGTGATTGACAGGGCTATACGTGTTATTATCGGTTCCACTTTCCTGATTTACGGAATATACAGGACATATACAACATACAAACTGATTATAAAGGTATTTTTCAGGGGTGATGGTGACTGGAATTAAGCACCAGTGTTACCCCGGACTTTTTCTCAGCCCTCATAATGAGCCATTCAACTTAATGGCACACACTTTGCAGTGATAATTATGACAAATGGCAGAAAAAATAAAATTAGAACTATGAATATAGTTAATTCTTCGAAAAAATTGATTAATATTGCAAAATCAGGGAATGAAGCACTTAAAGCATTTATTACTCCTATGGCTAATATTTTTTCAAGAGTTTTTCTGGTTACTGTATTTATTTCAGCAATGATTTTGTTTGTTTCCTGTGTCGGCGGCGGCGGAGTTGCAACAAATGAAACACCAACCAGGGGTAGTATCAGGATCATAGCTGACGATTCATTCAGGCCGCTTGTAGAAACGGAAGTCAACACCTTCACCGGTCTTTATACAAATGCCCATATCGATGTTATATATAAACCCGAGGTGGATGTAATCAACGATTTCATGCATGATTCGGCCAAAGTTATTGTAAGCGGAAGAAAGCTTAACGAAGACCAGATACAGTATCTCCGTGATTCTCTTATTGTTGCAAGGACAATTACCTTTGCGTACGATGCACTGGCTCTTATCACGAACAGGGAAAACAAGGATTCGCTCCTAAAATATGAAACTGTAAGAGATATTTTTCTCGGAAAGATCACTCATTGGCGTGAAATAAATCCCCGGTCAGAAAGAGGGCCCGTAAGGGTTATTTTCGACAACACAAAATCGGGTAATATCAGGTATTTCAAGGAGCTGTTTGAGATAAAGGAAAACCTGCCGTCGAATTTCTTTGCACTGAACACCAATGCCGAAGTAATTGATTTCGTCTCCACCAATGCCGACGCTATTGGAATAATCAGTGTGAACTGGATAAGTGACAAAGATGATTCACTGAGTATGAGTTTCGTAAAAAAGGTAAACGTGATAGCGGTATCGCACAAATATATTGATGATGGATCATATTACAGGCCGCATCAGGGTTTCATCTATGACAAATCGTACCCTTTTGTAAGAGAGATCTACCTGATTTCGAGGGAGACCTTCCTTGGTCTGGGTTCCGGATTCATTCAATGGGCTACGGCAGAACAGGGACAGAGGATAGTTCTTAAGTCGGGACTTGTTCCTGCTACGATGCCAATAAGAATCGTTCAGATCAAAACGGAATAGAAGGAAAAATTAATTTATTGAAAAAAACAGGTCTTATTATATAGTAAAAATTAGTATTATTGACGCCAAAATAAAAGAATAGCTATGAAACGTTCAATTTACACAAAAGGGTTGGTTCTTACAGCGGCATTTGCTTTTTTGTCGCTTAATTTTATTTTCGCGCAGGATCTTGCATCGGCACGTCTCCTGACGAAAAGTGAGCAGTACGATAAAGCTGATGAGATGCTCAAAGGACTGATCCAGAAGGAACCCGGAAACAGTAAAAATTATTTTTTCCTTGGAGAGAACATACTCTTAAACTACTTCTCAGACACCATATCCAATTCACTGCCTATAGCCACCCAGGAGGCAAAAGATGTTTTCCAGAAGGGAGTTGAAGCAAATCCTAACGATCCGCTTAATTATGTCGGACTTGCCAGGGTTGCAATGTATCTTGGTGACGACAACACAGCCACGGAAATGAGGACCAAGGCAAGGAGCCTGCTCCTTCCCTACAAAAACCTCAAGAGGATCAATCCTCCTGCACCGGAATATGCTTTTGCACTTGCAAAAATAGCCGAATCATATATTAATGACGACCAGGTCGATACGGCTGCTGCCCTTCCGCTGATAAGGCAGGCTCTCACAATAGACAAGAAAAACGAAGACATATATCTGATCGCCGGAGATATTTATATTACAGCCATCGACGGTTCAAACGCCATTAAGAACTACAACATGGCTCAGTTTGCAAACCCAAACTCCCCGACAGCCAACATGAAGATCGGGAACATATACGTCAGGGGAAAAAACCTTCAGGTAGCTATACCATATTTCGAGGAAGCAATAAATCTGGATCCCAATTATGCTCCTGCTTACAGGGAGCTGGGTCAGCTCTTCTGGATGGCTCAGAGACTCGAACAGTCTAAAGCCAACTTCAAAAAATATCTTGAACTGACCGAAGGCAACATCCCTGCAAAAACAAGGTATGTAAACTCCCTGTTCTATGCCGGCGACTATGATGAGGTAATCAAAAACGTAGAAGAAATACTTGCTGTTGACGACTCCCGTACATATATGAACCGTCTGGCAGGTTACTCCTACTATGAAAGGAAAAATGCCGATTATGAAAAGGCGCTATATTATATGGACGAGTTGTTCAGGAAAGTTGATCCGGAAAGAATACTTCTCAAAGACTATCATTACCTGGCCAGGATCCTCATGAAAAAGAACCAGGATCATATTAAAAATGTTGATGCACTGGCAGCAGCCCAGGAGCAATTGCAAAAGGAAAATGCAAGATATAATTCCGCTTCCGCTGCAGCCAAGCCCAAACTAAAGCCTTCCCTCGATGAGCTGACAGCAAAAGTCAATACTCTTAAAGAAAAGGTTGCACAGGGAGAAAAGGAACTGGACAGGGGTTTTGAAGCATATCATAAAGTTATGGAGCTGAAGCCTCAGGACAGGAACGTTGTAAATGAAACTGCAAATTACTATTTCCTGAACAGACGATACAATCAGGGTGCAAAAACAGTTGCCAAGCTGATTGACCCGGACAAGGAAGACCCCGAAGCTTACATGAAAGTAGGAAGAGCTTTCTATAACGGAGAGAATTTCAAGGCTGCCGATTCAATTTTCAATATCATACTGCAGAAATCACCCGATTTTCTACCTGCACACTGCCAGATAGCAAGAACCTATTACAGAATGGACCCGGACTATAAGATGGGTCTTGCCAGCCAGAAATTCGAAAAAGTAGTTCAGATAGCCCAGAAAGATTCTGTGGCAAACGAAAGTGAAATGATGGAAGCTTTCGGATATCTTGGATATTATCATCTCTTCAAAGAGAATTACTCAAAATCGAAGGATTATTATACCAGGATGGTAAATCTCAATCCCAACAACAATGACAATAAGATAAAGGGTTATAACGGCCTCGGACTTATCGAGCTCAGACTCATGGGTAACGAAAAAACCAACGAAGGAAGGCTTCCCTACCTGTCGAGATCGGCAGATTATTACAACAGGATACTGGCCCTCGACCCAAATAACACTGCTGCCAAAAATCAGCTGGCATATATCAGGGATACAGAAGCAGCCGTCAGGAAGGGTATCAATCCCAATGAGATCAGAGGTGTTGTACGTGACGGAGGTACAGGTCAGCCAATTGCATATGCCTCAATCAGGGTTAAGGATACAGCAGCTGAAATGATGTCGAACACCAGGGGCGAGTTCAAGTTTGAGATCCCCTCTGCTTCGCAGATCCTTCTTGTAAGTGCCAAGGGTTATCAGACGAAGGAAATACCTATAACCAAGTCCAGGATATACAATGTTTCACTGGAAAAATAAGAGGAAAGCAGGAAACAGTGCAGCTGACAACTATCTTAAAATCAGCTG
>JAFGXX010000118.1 GCA_016936435.1 Bacteroidales bacterium | reverse complement strand
TTACTGTCATCCCATGTCCAGCTTAGATCGGCGTCTAGGCCATACATCTTTATAGCTGATCCTTCCAAGGGCTTTATCTGTCTGATCACCAGACCTGTGTCAGGAAGGGACCAAAGGAATACGTTAACATGTTTTCCGTCTGAAGAACGGGTATATCTTATATTTTCTCCTTCACTGTATTGATTCAGAGGTTTTGTATTATAAACGGCTTCACCATTTATTTTAAGCCATTCTCCTGTTTCCCGGAGCCTGGTAATACTGGCTTCAGGGATCTCCCCCTCAGAAGTCGGGCCTACATTGAGAAGGAAATTCCCTCCTTTGGAAACAATATCGACAAGATTTTTTATGATGGTTTCAGATGACTTCCAGTTAGTATCGTTTGTTTTGAATCCCCATGTGTCATTCATCGTCATGCATGATTCCCACGGGAAATCCGATTTTGTGGACAGGATCTCCTGTTCGGGTGTCCCGAAATCTCCCGTTGCCGTGCTGTCACGGTTCATGCCCTGCATACCCTGCCGGCCTTTGCCTACCCTGTTGTTGATGATGATATCGGGCTGAATGTTCCGGACATAATTATACAGATCCCTGCCCTGTTCCTCAGTCCAGTCATTTATCCACTCTCCGTCGAACCAAAGAACTCCGATTCTGCCGTATCCTGTCAGCAACTCCTTTAGCTGGGGTTTAAGATATTCTTCCCTGTATTTCTCCCATTTCTCTGCATTTGCATCAGGGTGGTGCCAGTCCATTATTGAATGATAAAAACCAAGTTTAATACCTTGTCGCCTGCATTCATCCGAGAGAGCTTTAAGTACATCCTTGTGGTATGGGGTAAAATCGGCTATATCATATTTTGATACTTCGGAATCCCACATTGAAAATCCGTCGTGATGTTTGGAAGTAATTATTATATATTTCATACCTGCATCTGCGGCAGTCTTGACCCATTCGCGGGCATTGAATTTTTCAGGATTGAATACCTTGCTGAATTTTTCATATTCCTCAACCGGAATTTTTGCAGTGCTCATTATCCATTCACCTATTCCCGGGATCTCTTCTTCATTATATACACCTGCAGGCACTGAATAGATGCCCCAGTGGATGAACATGCCGAATTTTGCATCATGCCACCACTCCATTCTTTCTGCCTTAACCTCAGGAGACTCATTAAGATAATCGACAGGTTCTTTGGGTTTACACGAAAATGCAGTGAAAATCAGACTGATAATTGCTGTGATAATAAGATGTTTTTTCATTATATGTTTTTTAAAATGGTATGTATATGCAGTATGCCTGCTGATGATTTTTCTTTGATTGACGGTTTAAATGTACTGAATCTGGTCAGAATCCTGCTGCCTGTCCGTCTTTTCTCGACTCTGAAGCTCCGTAGTAGACTTTATTGACTTCATCCCACATTATGGCCTGGTAACCTCCGTAACCTCCAAGGTCCCATTGTATTGTATGACCCATTGAAAGGAGCCTCCGGATTACGTCGATGCTGAAACCGCTCTCGAGATTAAGAATTCCCCCCGTTGTCATTTCCGTGCCTGTGGGTTCCGATGATCCGGTGTGGTATATTCTGGGTGCATCACCGGCTTCCTGAAGGTTCATTCCGAAATCCATCAGGTTAACAATAACCTGGACATGCCCCTGTGGCTGCATGTCACCTCCCATCACTCCGAAGCTTATCCAGGGTTTATTGTCCCTGGTGATAAAGGCAGGTATAATTGTATGGAAAGGACGCTTTCCCGGTGCGTAAACATTTGCATGTCCCGAAGCAAGGCTGAACATTTCCCCCCTGTCCTGAAGTATGAATCCAAGTCCTGTAGGACACATACCCGATCCCATACCCCTGTAGTTGCTTTGAATAAGCGAAACCATATTGCCATGTTTGTCGGCTACCGTAAGGTATATTGTGTTGCCGGCTTCAATATTTCCTGCACTGTATAGCTTTGAAGCTTTTTCCGGATCAATAAGTTTTCTTCTTTCCGCTGCGTAGCTCTTTGATACCAGTGTGGAAACGGGGACTTTGGTAAATCGGGGGTCAGCATAGTATTTTGCCCTGTCCTCAAAGGCAAGCTTCTTTGCCTCGGTCAGGGTATGTATATATTCTGCTGATCCAAAACCCATCGTGGCGATGTCGTAACCCTCAAGAATATTTAAAATCTGCAGAGCCGCTATTCCCTGTCCGTTTGGAGGCAACTCCCACACCTGAACTCCTCTGTATGTTGTGCTGACAGGCTCCACCCATTCGGAGTTATGCCTTGCCATGTCGTTATATGAGAGAAACCCTCCCTGTTTCTTCATGAAATCGTCAATACTTTTTGCTATCGACCCCCTGTAAAATTCGTTCCGGCCTCCTTTGGCTATCTTTTCAAGTGTTGCAGCGAGCTGTGGATTTTTAAAAATCTCTCCCTTCGAAGGAGCCCTGCCTCCGGGCATATAGACTTCTTTGATGTTTGGATATTCCATAAGCCTTTCTGTCCCGAGAGCAAGATAATAAGCTATTACCTCTGTAACGGGGAATCCTTCCCTTGCATAGCTGATGGCAGGCTGAAGAATGTCTCTCATAGCCAGTCTTCCGAACATATCGTGCATTTCAAACCAGCCGTCAACACATCCTGGAACTGTAACAGGAAGAGGTCCCAGCGCCGGAATGAATTCCATACCGTTCTCCCTGAAATATTCAAGTCTGAGCGACCTTGGTGATCTCCCGCTCCCATTCAGGCCGTATAGTTTGTGTTTTTCGGAACTCCAGATCAGGGCAAAAATATCGCCTCCGATACCGCATCCGGTCGGTTCAACAACCCCAAGAACAGCATTTGCTGCTATCGCGGCGTCGATAGCATTCCCGCCTTTTTTTAGAATGTCGATTGCAACCTGTGTTGCCAGAGGATGACTTGTGGCCGCCATTCCGTTGCGTGCAATTACCTCGGAACGAGTTGCAAAACTGTGTCCGCTTATCCTGTCCTGAGCTGACAGAAGTGCTGGTATCAGAAATAAGGATAAAAGAATAATCTGCCTTCTCATTATGCTGGGATTCTGGTGCAAAATTAACAAAACCAGATCATTCTTTTGCCATCGCCTTCGATTTTAATTCTGCAGGCATTTTCTCAATAGCATATCTGAGTGCCGTCCTGGGCATCGTTTTTTTTCTTTTCATGACATAGCTGAAGACCTCTTCCTGATGAGCCTGACTTGCTGTTTTGAGCATCCAGCCATATCCTTTCTGAACCATGTCGTCGGGATCAGAGTGAAGGATATCTGCTATTTTAAAGATCTCATCCAGGAACATGCCTTTGCGTGCAGGTACGATAAGTGAAACTGCTGAAGCTCTTTTCATCCACCGGACGGAAGAAAGGGCCCATTTTTTAAGATTCTTAAGATAAGAAGGGTACATCATAATAAATGTACCTACATTGTGATTACAAAAAGTGTCGCATATTGCCCAGTTTGTTACATACCTGCTTACCCAGTCCTCGAAAAGCTTAAAATCCCCCGGCGTATATTGCTTTCTGACATTATACGACCACATACATGCTATCCCTGCTTCTTCGAGAAATCCGGATTTAAATAAAATCTCACAATGACTGAAGACTGTTGATTTGCTTTTATCAGGCAGCTTACTGAAATAAGCCCTGCTGATTTGTTCGACCTGAGCCGATTTCAACCCGTGGATCTTTACATTTTCCTTAAAAAAATACTCTCCCTGTTTCCTGGTCTTTTCATCGGAATTCCTTACAAGTTCTTCCTTTATCTGCTTTACAATTTCGCTCATTGTTTAAGATATAAATTCACTTTGGCACTTTTACCAAAAGCACTATAAATATAGTGTCAGTTTTATGGTTTTTACTGCATTTGAACTTACGAATTTCGTAAAATATACCGGGATTAGTTCACTTTTTAATAAATTAGCAAACTGCAGAAACTAAAACCGGTATTATGAAACCCACATGATTGACCACAATCACAACCACCAATGAATATAACTCACTTTCAATCATGTGTGGTTCCATCAGACCATTAAAATAAAAATTATATACTGATGAAAAAAATCGCTCAACTTCTGTTTATTCTTACTGTATCCTGGACTCTTATACAAGCACAGACACAGGATGCAAAAATGTGGCAAAAGTATGAACTGACATTTACCAGTTCTACAGTATATGAGAATCCTGTTCAGCAGGTCAGGTCTTTTGAAATAACTTTTTATTCACCCGGCGGAATGGAGAAGACAATTAACGGATTCTGGGACGGGGGGGCAACCTGGAGAGCAAGATTCATGCCTGATGAACCGGGTAAGTGGGTTTATGAGACCAGATGTTCTGATGCAAAAAATCAGGGACTCAACGGACAGAAAGGCTTCTTCAACTGTGTTTCGAATGAGCGTCAGGAAGCAATATATATGCATGGACCGGTAACCAATCCCAATGGCACCTATCATCTTGCACACGCTGATGGCACACCTTTCTTCTGGCTGGCATGCACAGCATGGAACGGAGCCCTGAAATCGACGGATGATGAGTGGGATCACTATCTGAAGCAAAGAGTTGATAACAGTTACAACGTAATTCAGCTTGTAACTACACAATGGAGGGGCTGCGACAAGAGCAGTGAGGGACTTGTTGCGTTTACCGGATGCGGACGTATAAGCATAAACCCCGAATTTTTCAGACTGATAGACCAAAAGATAGACAGGGTAAATGATTATGGTCTCGTTGCAGCTCCGGTTGTATTGTGGACCCTTCAGTCAGGATCAGGCAGGGAATTAAGTCCCGGGTATTATCTTCCTGATGATCAGGCTATTCTTCTTGCAAAATATATCGTTGCACGCTATGGGGCTAACCATGTTGTATGGTTTCTTGGTGGTGACGGAAATTACACAGGGAATTACGAACAGAGATGGAAAACAATTGGCAGGGCAGTCTTTGACGGAAAACATCAGGGGCTGGTAGCCCAGCACCCTCAGGGGAGATCATGGATAGGGGAGATTTACAGGGATGAGCCATGGCTGGACATAATAGGTTACCAGAGCAGTCACAGTAATGCAGAGGGAACTGTCAACTGGATAACAAAAGGACCGATGAGCAAAATGTGGGACAAGTTGCCTGCCCGGCCGCTTATTAATCTGGAGCCAAACTATGAACAGATAGGCTTCAGGATCACCGAGAAAGATGTTAGAAACGCAGCCTGGTGGAGTCTGTTTGCCACACCCATTGCAGGAATAAGTTATGGAGCTAACGGAATCTGGCCCTGGCTGAGGGAAGGAGAGATTATTCTGAATCACAACCCTGCTCCCGGGACCTCCCTCTGGAATGAAAGCATAGAGTTCCCCGGATCAATCCAGATGGGATATCTGGCTCAGTTTATCAGGAAATTCATGTGGTGGAACTTCTATCCTGCACAGGAACTTCTTGTGGATCAGCCCGGCGACGAAAAATTTAACCATTTTGTGTCGCTTGTAAAAAGTTCTGATAACAGATTCATACTTGCCTATATCCCGGTAAAACATACTATAAAACTACGTAAACCCTATGGCCATAATTACACTGTGAGATGGTTTGATCCTGTAAATAACACCTATTCGGCAGGAACAGCAACAGTGGATGGAACTATTATGACAATAACTTCTCCCTCCGACGGAGATATGGTAATGATACTTGAAGAGCAAAGTGACGTAAATCTCAAACCCAGGGACAGGCGCATTGTTATACGCGGCAAGAGTTAAAAAAACCTTGCTTATTTCATGTTTTTCCAGAATTTTTCCTCAGAGGCTTTGAGTTCCCTGTTTCTCTTACTTTGAAGCAGCAGGACATAGATGCCTGCTATGAGGCTTATGGTTATAATAATCAGAAAGATGTATCTCATCATTTCCGAAGTTGCCGGGTCGGGAGCCATAGAAGCGGGACTGATTTCAGTGCTTCCTTCCGATATCCTGTGACCAACGTCGATCATAAATAAGTTCTTCATGAAAAACAGGGAGAAATATGTAAAAAGCCCCGATATAAGAGGAGTGGCAATCCATCCTGCAGCTATCTCCCCAAGCAGCTTGAAATTTATATTCCTTACGCCCTTGTACAGGCCTATTCCTATCACACTTCCTACAATAACCTGAGAACTTGAAACAGGGACCATTGGTATGGCAGGCAAACCGATACTTACCAGAAGATCCGACAGCCAGGAAGAGGAAAAGATGAAGAGAACCATCGATTGAGCAAGCACAACAACCATGGCTGCTTCCGATGAAAGTTCCACGATGTTGGCTCCAACGGTTTGCATTACTCTTTTAGAGTAGGTGATAATACCTGCTGCAATTGCAATGCCACCCAGCAGAAACAGCTGTTGCGCCGACGAAAGTGAGAAAGGACCAATATTCAGAGGCTCAAGGGCAACAGCAGGGACAAATACCCCCATCACATTGGCTATGTTGTTAGCACCCAGGCTATAGGCCCCAAGAGCACCGACAAAAAGAAGACCTGTTTTTATATATGACTCAAATTTTATTATATGGATCCCCGATACTTTTTTAATGACTGTGACTGACATAAAGAGCAAGACACCAAAGACTGCTCCCAGTAAAGGACCTGATATCCAGGTGGCAACAATTTTGGAAAGAGTTCCTGCATCGGTACGGTTGCCCGTAAAGAGGTTCCATCCTATAATAGCGCCTACTATTGCCTGGGTTGTGGAAACGGGCAGTGAAAATTTTGTCATCAGGTATACGGTGACTGCCGCGGCGAGTGATAGTGTGAATGACCCTCCTATTGCGTTAACAGCGCCAAGTTTACCAAGGGTCTGTGCTCCTCCGGCTCCCTGCAGGACAGCTCCGACAATCACAAAAACGGACGCTATGATGGCTGCTTTCCTGAAGGTGATCATCCTGGAACCCACAGCAGATCCAAAGATATTTGAGGCGTCATTGGCTCCGAGCGACCAGCCCAGGAAAAGTCCGCTTGTCAGGAAAAACAGGATCATGCCAGATTTAATTTATAACAGGAGGGGAATTGTTTTAAGCTACAAAACTATTTTAATTGCCATAACCGAAAGCATATCTGCTGCCTTCTGTGCAAGGTCGGAAATATTCTCTATATGATGCACGATGTATCGCAGGTGTGATTTCTGTGCAAGGTCTGTGTCTTTCAGCTCCTGAAAAACACGTTTCTTGATCCTGAGAGAAAGTTTATCAGTCTCGCTCTCAAAGTAGTATACTTTAAGAAGTTTTTCTCTTACGGTATATGGTGCCTTGAAATATGCACGGGCTGCAGGGATAAGCTCTTCCGCGGCATTTGCCGACGATTCGGCCAGGGTGATGAAATCCTTGTCGAGTTCGGGGGGGATGACCGGCATTTCCGTAATTATTTCATTCATCGACTTCTTGATCGTGTCAATTATCTCATCAAGTTTATCGATAAGCATTACCACTTCAGCCCTGTGCTGTGGAAGAATGGAATGTGTTATCATATCATTCTCAATGATCCTCTGAAGCTTATCGGCATTTCCTTCAAGCGATTCAACCTTATGAAGATGCCTTTCATAGGCTTCATAATCTTTATGTATATAACTTTTTATGCCTTCCCTGAATACGAGAATGCCAAGTTCAATATCGTCAAAGAATTCATCGATCCTGAGGATAACCTTCTTAGTTGTTCTTGCAAATACTGCCATGGATAGGATTATGATTGCTGATAACTGTTATTGCCTGTTTATCTCAAAGATAATAAAAAAGTGAAACTCAGAAATCTATTATTTTTTCGACCTTGTTCGATCTGAGGTATTGCTTAAGTATCACCTGAATGTCGCGGTTATCCGGTGAGGGCACTATACAGTCGTGGAGAGCCGAAAGCCCGAATCCCATATCACTGATATTAAAATATCCGTACCCGGCGTATTTGCCGTTAACAATTTTTACAGCGCACCTTTCTTCTTCATTGCGGCCGTTGTCGATAATAAAAAAATTACGTTGGGCAAAAACAAACTCGCCTGCAGCCTGACGTGCTCTTTCATTATATTTTTCAGGAGCTTCCTTTCCGCAGCATGCTCCCCTGCACAGGCCAACATGATGATGAAAACAGGCACCGTCGGTTTCATACATACCTGAAAGCTTCTGGCACAGCTGATAATACTCAACAAGTGATGACAATTTCGATCTGGCTTTCTCGCGGGATGAAAAAACGGAAAGCGGAATTTCATCATCGTCAATATGTTTGTATGTAAAGTTTATATAACCCTTTTCATCGGTAAAACTGTAGATGCCCCACTGGAATAAAGCTCTTCTCTGAGCCCTGTTGAAAAGGGGTTTGCAGGTCTTTATTTCCGACGATTCCCTGAGAAGTGCAACCAGTTCGCTGCCGGTAATTTCATAATCGATGCCAGCTATCATGTCGCGCATCTCCATGGCTCTGCCGCTGGTGTTATTCGAAAGATGAGTGTAAATCCTCTGCTTCAGATCACGGCTTTTACCTATATAAATGAGATCACCACTTTCGTTATAAAAATAGTATATGCCAGGTTCTTCAGGGATATTCTCAATTGTTGAAAGGTCAAGCAGGGGATGAAGCTTCGATATCCTGGTGTTCCTGATCAGGTTCGACCTCGACCCGTTGATTTCCCGGTCACGGCCCAGAAGCAACTCAAAAAGTCTTACAGTGGCAAGGGCATCGCCTGCAGCCCTGTGACGGTCATGGATTTCAATATTAAGGTCTCTGCAGATGTTACCGAGACTGTAGGACCGGTGACCCGGAAACAGTTTCCTGCTCAGTGCCACGGTGTCGAGGATATTCCTATTAAAATTATACCCCAGCGATTTGAATTCCTGCCTGATGAATGAATAGTCAAACCTTGCATTATGTGCAACGAAGGTCCTGCCTTCAGTAAGTTCAACGATAGTACGTGCCACCTCAAAAAACTTTGGAGCATTTTCAACCATTTCATTGGTTATCCCGGTAATGTTTGTAATGTAATAAGGGATTTTTCTTTCAGGATTTATAAGAGTGGAATATTCTCCTGTGATGTCCTCACCGTCATGCAGAAAAACAGCCACCTCAGTGATCTTCTCAAGCTTTGCACTGCCTCCTGTAGTCTCAATGTCAACTATTGCGTACATGCCATATCAGAGCAGCTGTGAATATAGTCAGAAATGAGGGTACTGAGAATAAATGTTTAGTATTTTTGTGAGAAAATCATTCCATTTATGAACGAATGCTACGGAAAGAAATTCATTCTTAACGGCGAAATGATCCCCGAATATCAGTTTGACAATTCTCTTGTTTATTCAGGACAATCTGTTTATGAGGTTATCAGAATGGTAAAGGGATGCCCGGTTTTCTTCCATGACCACATGGAAAGGCTAGCCCAAAGTACGCGTCTTATAGGGAAAAAAATGATCACCGGCGAAGAAAGCATCAGACGTGATATTATCAGGCTTTCGAAAACAGAAAGGAGGAAAGAGGTAAATCTGAAAATTGTCTTCAATTATAACAGCGATGTCCGGAATTACCTTGTGTATTTTATTGAACCTATCTACCCTGATGATGAACAATACAGGAACGGAGTAAAAGGCATTCTTTATTTTGCCGAACGGGAGGATCCCTCTTCAAAGGTTATTAACCACATGCTCAGATCGTCGATATGGCAGAAGCTGATCCTTGAAGGAGCCCATGAAGCCCTTCTTGTGAACGCTAAAGGTCAGGTTACCGAGGGAAGCCGCTCAAACATCTTCTTTCTGAAGGGAGATGAACTAACGACAGCACCCGACCAGGTCATTCTGAACGGGATAACCAGGATACATATTCTCGATATTTGCAGGGAGAAAGGAATAGCTCTGAAACAGGAATGTGTTGCTGCTGATAATATCTCGGAATATGACGCGGTATTCATGACCGGTACATCTCCGGTAGTACTTCCGTTCTGCTGTATCGACAACATTAAATTCAGGGTTGATTTCCCGCTCATAAGGGACCTGCGAAATCTATATATTAAAAGGGCAGAAGAAAGTACCAGGCTCTTCAGGACTGTTAAAAGGAAGTAATAATCATATAAACAGCAGTTTAGTTCACTGAGTTTTTTTCGGTCAGTTTTTTATTGAAGAAGAAAAGGACGTGAAATGTCTGAATATCTGTTTGCCGCATGTCCGGCATCTTCCCTGCTGATCGAGGTTTTGAATTTTGATGTTATATCCGGTCCTTTTCACTACCATGGCACCGCAACCAGGACAAATAGTATTTTGACCTTTTAACCCCGCCATATTACCTGTATATACATAATCGAGATACCTTGATGCTGTTTCATATAGTTTGATAATAGTGTCGGCCGGGGTAGGAGGATCATCGCGTCTGAACATGGGAAAGTATCTGCTGATATGAAGAGGAACATCTTTGCCAAGCTCTCCGGCAATCCATTCAGCTTCCCTTGCCATCTCTTCAGCATCATCATTACGACCCGGTATTATCAGGGTTGTGATCTCAAGATGCCTGCCAGAACGGGCTATCTGCTTCAGGCTCTCCTTAACCGGTTCGATCCTGGCTCCGGTCAGTTTCCTGTAAAATTCGTCGTTAAATGCTTTAAGGTCGATGTTGAAAGCATCGATAAAAGAAATATATTCTGCCAGAGGCTCTTTATTGACAAACCCGTTACTGACCATTACAGTATGAAGTTTTTTTTCAATGGCTTTGATGGCGACATCCCGGATATATTCAAACCAGATCACCGGTTCATTGTAGGTGAAGGCAATACCAATGTTATTAACTGATGAAAGAGAATCACTGACAATTTTTTCAGGTTCTGTTTTTACCGGGTAACCATCAAGAATATGTTGGGAGATGTTGTAGTTCTGGCAGAAATCACATCTCATGTTACAACCGTATGAACCTATTGAAAGGATGTTTGTTCCCGGGTAAAAATGAAACAACGGCTTCTTCTCCACAGGGTCAAGAGCATATCCTGAAACAACTCCGTAGGTGATCAGTTCAATTGTGTCTCCGGTATTTTTCCTCACCCTGCAGACGCCTGTACGGCCGGGAGCTATCTTACAGAAATGCGGACACAGAAGGCAGGTAAGACTATCTTTA
The DNA here is from genome assembly GCA_016936435.1 of Bacteroidales bacterium. Taxonomy (GTDB): domain Bacteria; phylum Bacteroidota; class Bacteroidia; order Bacteroidales; family VadinHA17; genus LD21. The sequence goes on along the minus strand of JAFGXX010000118.1, from coordinate 680 downwards.
TTTTTCCTGAAAAGGGTTGTCATACAAAAGGTGACGGAATATGTAAAGATACGAAATATCCGGTTCATGATGTTTTAATATTTTGATACATTTGTATTGGAACTGTTTGGTGTGTTAGAGTTAATATACAGATTATTAAATATATAAATGATGAAAGAAATTATGCAAAGAGACACAGGGACGATAATGTTAAAGTGGCTCAGTTCTGCTTTTTTTGTGTGTTCGATGATCCTTATGTCAGAATCTTCAGCTGCACAGGGATGGGAGGCAAATCCTGCCGTAGTAGAAAGGCTTTCAAAAGCCCGTCCCCAGTTCAACTACTACGAAGAAAAGGTTCCTGAATACACTCTTCCTGATGTTATGGCGGATTCACAGGGAGAGGCCATAACCAAAGCAAGGGAGTGGAAAAAGATAAGGCGTGAGGAAGTACTGGAGCTCTTCAGGGAAAATGTTTATGGAAGGGTGCCATCTACCCCGTATACGCAGACTTTTAAAGTTGTGAACGAAGACCCCGGGGCTATGGGAGGAGCTGCCACTCTTAAAGAGGTTGACATAGTTATTGATTCGGATGGAAAGAAACTGAGCATCAGACTTACAATGTTCGTCCCCAATGGTAGCCGCAAACCGGTCCCGCTTTTTCTTCTCATCGACAACAGAGGACCGGCAAATACTGATCCGAC